>JAILHY010000136.1 GCA_024695575.1 Lachnospiraceae bacterium | reverse complement strand
GGCTGAAATTTCCTTTAATTCCTTATCCCTGAGCACCTTCACCTCAACGGGTAGGTTTTCAAAGGTCTTACGGATATAGGCGATCATTTCGTCTACGCCCAGGTAGTTTGCGGGAAGATCGCCAAGAGTGCGGGCATAGTTAATGTACCTACCGAATTCAAAGCCCTCTTTGAAGGCTTCCTTCTGCTCCCCGGTACCCGTAAGCCCGGTTTCCTTAAGTTCCGGAACAAGGCTTAGCTTATCCCGTTTACCAACCTCGTCTCCGCTCGTCCAATTCTTTACTTCTTCCCATCCGAAACGGTATGCACCAAGGGCGAAAGCCTCACCAGCAAGGAAACAATCCTCCGTCCCGTCAGGGAGCGAAACCCCTGCAAGCACCGAAGTTCCGGCGCCTGCGGAATCCTTGCCAAGCTTTCCGAATTTATGTCTTATATCGAATTTATTTAAACAATCCATCGTATGCTCTGTCATATGCTTCTACCAGTTCTTTGGCCAGTGAATAGGAATTGATGAGAGGATGCAGGGTAAGCGCATCTACCGCCTTTTCAAGAGACTTTTCCTTGATGGCCTCAATGGTCTTCTTTTCATAATACTTGATGTTCTGAATGAGGATCCTGGTGTGCTCGGGAACATCACCGATCTTAACGGGAATGATACCCTTCTTTGATACGTTACAGGTTACCTCGATTACATCGTCATCATTAAGACAGTTCATGCTTCCGTTGTTGGGAAGTGAAAGAACGAGAGATCTTGCCTCATCGGACTGCATTCCTTCGATACAGTCAAGCATAACTCCCGCGTAGCCCATTCCGTCCGGAACTTCCAGATTTCCCTTCTGGATATCAAGCTTAGCCTCGGCGCCTGTTTCAACGCTCATGTAGCTCTGCTCTCGTTTCTCCATGTAGTAAAGGAAGGTCTGCAATGCGCCGTGAGGATCTGCGTCCATATCCATGGCTCTCAGCTCACGCATCATGTCCTTATTAACGGACTCGATTGTTTTACCTCTCATGGATTCCGCATTGGTCATGTGGGCAAGAGCCTGCTCCCTGTGATAGTAATAATAGAGATACTCGTTGGGAAGCATGTGAAGATATCTTAACAGTTCAGGATCGAACATTCTGAATTCCTGTACGTCCTGAAGAAACTTGTCATTGTGAAGGAGATCTTCAAGAATTTCTTTATCCTTATCCTTTACGCTTCGAACCCATGAAAGGTGATTAAGTCCAAAGAGTTCGATATAGAGGTCCTTCTCGGTGGTGCCAAGATAATTGGCCATACGGAACTTCATGCTGCTTGGAGCATCACAGATACCGATAACACGGTCATAGCCCTCTGATCTGAGAGCCTGAGTAACAAGTCCCGAAGGATTGGTAAAGTTAAAGATCCAGGCATTGGGCGCAGTTTCTTTAAACATTTTGCAGTATTCAAGAAGAGTAGGGATAGTCCTTACCGCCATGGAAAAACCGCCCACACCGGTGGTTTCCTGACCGATGACCCCAAGCTTTGTTGCGATCTCCTCGTCCATTGTACGGGAATGATCTCCGCCAACTCTAAGGGTGGTTACAATATAATCAGCATTAGTTACAGCTTCTTTGGCAGTTTCAGCCGAATAAACCTTCAGTTCCTCATTCTTACGGGAAACCACGTATTTACAAAGTTTCTCGATAACCTTAAGCTTGTCCTTGTCGATATCGAACAAAGCAACCTCGGTGATGTTAAGCTTCTTATATCTGTCCAACAGTCCGTTTATGAAAATAACGGTTCTGACGCCCGCTCCGCCTATAACAGCAATCTTCATTACAGTCAGTCTCCTCTCGTTTCTGATTCGAATATTTCCAGTAATTTCTTTTTATCGGGAAAAGCAGTATTTCCGCCATATCCCGTTACGCTCATGGCTCCTGCGATATTTCCGTACATAAGGGAGTCGCCTAAATCCCTACCGCTTAGCAGTCCGCACAGAAAGCCGGCATTGAAGGAATCCCCCGCTCCCGTGGTATCAACGGCCTTAACGCTTAAGCCCTTTCTTCTTTCGATCTTATCTCCAAGGCAGGCAACGGAACCGTCTTTGCCGCATTTAACTGCTAAGATCATGCCATCCCGCCTGAATTTATCAATAGCATCCTCAAGCCTGTCGCAGCCCGAGTAATGCAGTATCTCCGTCTCGTTCATAAAAAGAACATCTATATAATCAAAAAGTTCTGTGATACCCTTGTACCACAGCCCCGAATCGTCCCAGCCAAGATCAAAGGAAACCTTAACGCCTTCTTTTTTGACGTTCTTTAAAAGCTTAAGATACTTATCATGCTTGTCGCCGCTGTAGCCTGTAACGTGCATGAACCTTGACTCTTTGGCGTGCTCAATGGAGACACTGTCAAGATCTATCTCGCTGTTGGTTCCTCTGTATGTTATAAATCCACGGTCATCCTTGTTGGTAAAGCTCAAGGATATTCCGGTTTTATTCTTTTCACTAAAATGCAGGTGTTCTGTTCCGACACCTGCATTCTTAAACTCCGACATGATGTAATCGCCGTACATGTCCGAGTGAATATTCCCTTCAAAATCAACACTTACTCCGAGCTTCGCAAGGCCTAACGCCGTAAGCGCAGCACCTCCGCCGATGGCGGTGTACATATTGTCAACCACAAGTTCCTGACCGCCCGCAGGCATGGATGTAACATCCGGAATAAGAAGATCGATGTTAACATCTCCGCAAATATAAACGTCTTTCATCAAATGCCTTTCTAAAGAAAAGGTACTTTACTTTATTCCTTAACCGCACCAAGCATGGCGCCCTGTGCGAAATACTTCTGTATAAAAGGATATACACAAAGGATCGGTACTGTAGTGATAACTACCGCAGCCATCTTAAGTGAATCGGATGTAACGGTGCTTGCGTTGTGAGCGATGGCCTGAGCAACATTAGTATACTCCTGCTGAGCTGCCATTGCACGCTGAAGCATCTGCTGAAGTACTGTCTGAACCGGCCACATTTCGCTTGAGTTCATGTAGAATGCTCCTGCGAACCAGTCGTTCCAGTGACCTACTGCGGTGTAAAGGGATACAACCGCGATAACAGGCTTACTTAACGGAATCATGATCCTTAAGTAAATTCTGAAATAACCTGCGCCGTCTATCTGAGCCGATTCTATCAAGCTTTCCGGAAGAGATTCAAAGAATGCTCTCATCATGATCAGGTAAGTTACATGAACGGTTCCCGGAAGGATATATACCCAGAAAGTATTAAGAATGCCAAGATCCTTATACTGGATGTATGTAGGGATCAAACCGCCGGAGAACAGCATTGTGAACGTGATAAGAATGGTTATCAGCGCTCTGCCGGGAAGGTTCTTCTCTCTGAGTGCGTACGCTGCAAAAGAAGTAACTACAAGGCTTATAAGAGTACCGGAAATGGTTCTGGCTACTGAGATCTTGTAGGCCTTAACGATCTTTCCGTCCTTGAACACCTCTTTGAAGTTGGACAGCGTAAACATTCTGGGCCAGAAATATACTCCGCCTCTTGCTGCGTCGGAACCGTCATTGAATGACAGGGCAAGGACGTTTAAGCAGGGAAGCAAAATGGCTGCACAGAGCAGAATGACCATTGCGTAGATTGTCCATTTAACTATACGATCGGATAATGAATATTTGATATGAGACGTATTCATAAAACCCTCTGAAAACATTATTTAACGCCGCCCCCTCATTAAGAGGGCGGCGTTAATATTTACATCAATTATTTGTAGAACTGTACTGCGTCATGATCTGCATCATAAACGTTCTGAACGTACTCTTCGAGCTGTGCAAGACCTGCTGCTTCAAGCTGTTTCTTGAAGGAATCAAGGATCTTCTGAGCTTCGCTGTCGCTGTCAGCGTATGCAGCCTGTACAAGGGTCTCCTTGTAGTTAAGCTGTGACATCTGAGCCTTAACGTCTGCCATTTCGGAAGCATTAAGGAATGCGGAAGCCTTAAGACCTTTAACAAGTCTGTAGGTAGGAGGATATGCCTTAGCAATTTCTACTGCTGTGGTATATGTATCGCCTGAACCTGCGCCGGGTCTGGATTCACCGAATCTAGCCTCGGAATCAAGGTCTGTCTGCATGAAGTCAAAGAATACAACGCCCTGACCACCGAAACCTGCACCAACGTTGTTGATGAGCCAATCGTTGTCGCCTGCGTCAACATGCTGCTGTACTTCATCTGTAAGAACGGGCTTACCGTCAACCATGTTGTAGCTTACGCCTTCAACACCGTATTCGCAAAGAAGCTGACCTTCTTCTGTTGCAAGATAATCGAAGAGCTTGAAGATCTCTTCAGGGTTTTCTGCTTCGGCTGAAATAGCCCAGCATCCGTATCCGCCTTTACCGTTGGTAACCTTGGACTGCTGACCTGCGATATCGTTAAGAGGTCCTAACGGGATCCAGTCGCTTGTCTCATAAATAACATCTACGTAGTTGTGACAGTCTGCCATGATTGCTGAATTGTGGCTCTTTGAAACTTCTTCTGCACGAGTGCTGTCCATGGTGAAGAACTCAGGGTTCATAAGGCCTTCGTCAAGAAGCTTTCTTAAGAACTCAACCTTCTTCCAGGAGTATTCGGTTTCAACTTCGTGCTTAACCTTACCTTCGTCGTCAAGGTTGTATCCGTCGCTGACACCCCAGTCAAGACCTCTTAAGATGTAGTCAAGAGTATCAACGGAACCGCCCCAGTACTTAGGTCCGAGAGGCCATACTGCATTGCCGTTATCATCTGTAAATCCACCGTTCTTGATGGCAACAAGAAGATTGTAGAAGTCATCCATGGTGCGGATGTTCTTTACATCAACGCCAAGAGCGTCAACGATCTTCTTCTGGATCCACATACCGCCTACATAGTCGGAGTTGGGATTGAACTCGGTGGAACGGTCAACTGCATCGATTGCAAGGTGCATAAGGTATACGCCGTCGAAATCATCGCGGAATACGATGTTCTTGTAGGTATCGTCAGGAAGATATCCGGGCTCCATGTACTTGGAGTATACCTTGGAGTTCTTCATGAACTCGGAAACATCTGCGAACATGCCTTCTTTTGCTGCCTTGTAAAGAATAGGGAACTCTTTACGAACTGAGTTGTTCAGGTAGCAAACGATCATATCCGGAATGGTGCCTGCTGCGAGCTGTGCAGCAAGGGTCTTGGAATCGCTGTCTGAAGGAGTGTAACGGATCTCAAGGTCAATACCCGTTCTCTTCTTGATCTCCTGGAATACAGGGCTTGTGGAAGTATCCTCAGGAAGAGCATAACCGATATCATCAACGTAAGCCTGAATTACGACTTTTCTGTCGGCGATAAAGGTATCGTTGGTCTCCTCTGCAGGAGCCTCAGTCGAAGCTTCTTTGGAAGTTTCGGTTGATGTGGAAGCCTTGGATGTTGCTTCCTTTGATGCGCTGGCAGGTGTTGAAGCTGCTTCTCCGCCGCATCCTGCAAGTGTTCCCATTGTGAGCGTTAAAGCTGCAACGAGTGCCACTGCATTTTTAAGAGCTTTGCTTTTCATAACTTTCCTCCTTGTTTTGTGTAGAATATTTTACCAGAGGCTAACCTCTGTCATTCTCTTACATATCTTGTTGGCCGATACCACAAGTGCCAGCCCGACAAGTCCCTGAATGAGTCCGATGGCCGTAGCATATCCGAACTGACCGTTCTGAAGACCGATACGAACCACGAAGGTATCAAGTGTATCCGCAACCGCCATGTTACCGGGTGTACGTAAAAGGAAGATCTGATCGAATCCGGATGAAAGTAGACCGCCTACACCCATGATGAACAGAAGTCCGATGGTTCCTCTGATTCCGGGAAGTGTGATGTATCTCATTCTCTTCAAACGGTTACATCCGTCGATCTCAGCCGCTTCGTAAAGGGTAGGATCGATACCTGCAATTGCTGCCAGATACATGATTGAGTCCCAACCGATGTTCTTCCAAATATCCATGCAGAACAGGATCTGGAAGAAGTACTTCGATTTCATGAGGAAGAATGTGCTTCCGTCTCCGCCGCAGGCTGCGATTATCTGGTTGATAACGCCGTTGTTGGGAGCTAAGATCCTCTGCATCATGGTAATGATGATAACCGATGAAAGGAAGTGCGGAAGATAGGTTATTGTCTGTGAGATTTTTTTGAATCTGTAGTTCTTGATCTCGTTAAGCATCAGTGCAAGGATGATGGCAAAAGGAAATTCAAGAACACATTTGATGACTCCGACTATGAGAGTGTTACGGATAAGTCGTCCGCAGTCATAGCTGGTAAAGAATGCTTTGAAATATCTGAAGCCTACCCAGTCGCTGCCGTAAATACCCTTCTTAAAAGAATAATCCTTGAATGCAAGAACTATTCCGCCCATGGGGACGTAACAGAACAGGATATAATATACGATACACGGCACCAGCATCAGGTAAAGCGGCCAGAATTTGATAAGTCTTTTGTGGAGTGGTTTTCGATTTATTGCTACTGTGGAAGTTCGTTTACTCACTTTGTTCCCTCTCTCCTGTTTTCCAAAACGGTACTCTTCACAGACTACTATAGAAAAAAGGAGTCAAGGGAACAATGGAAAAAAATACGTTATTTATTGTACATTTCTACGAATACGGGAAAATGGTCGGAAATAAATCTGCCGTTTACCTTCTCATCCCATAATCCAGCTGCCTTTAAGGTCCATTCTTTGGAAGCAAATATGTAGTCAATTTTCTCGGGAGTGGACAATTCTCCGAAATCATGAAAGGTTCCGCCGATACTTTCAGTAAAGTCCGTAAGACCTGCTTTTTCGGAAAAGAATCTGACTTCCGGATCCTGAGGAAATGCGTTAAAGTCTCCCATTACCACAAGGGGAACACCGTTAAAGAGCTTTTCTTCCGGAATCCTTGCCGCTATCTGCTTCGCACCGTGAAGCCTTGCCTCGGATCCGATGTGATCAAGGTGAGTGTTATAAACTCTGAAAACCGCCTTGGTACTTACATCCTTTAAAAGAACCATGGTGCAGGTCCTGGGGCAGTCGCTCTGGCCTTCGTATCTTGAACCGGGCTTTTCGGGGGTGGGTGAAAGCCAGAAGGTATCCATCTGGATAAGGTCGTATTTGTCTGTGTCAAAAGCTACGGCAGTTGCTTCGTCTCCAAGATCGTCGTCACGGCCCGTTCCCACAACGGTGTAACCCGAAAGGGAACTTTTAAGCCATGCAAGGGCCTCGGGAAGCACTTCCTGAAATCCTATGACATCGGGATGATTCTTTTCGATAACAGATTTGATAATGTCTGTTCTTTTGTTAAAACGGTTGTCGCCGTCATGCTCGAAATCTCTTCTTAAATTGAACGATACGATTTTCACTGCTTGTTTCTCCTGTATTGAAGGGGTGTGATCCCGGTTTCTTTTTTAAATAATTTGAAAAAGTAATGGCTGTCGTTGTATCCGATGAGCTCCGCGATCTCCGCAATGCTCCTGTCCGTTTCCGCAAGTTCCTTCTTGGCCCGCTCAAGTCTTAACCTGTTCATATAGGAAATGGTGGATTCTCCGGTCTGTTTCTTAAATACCGTAGAGAAATAATTGGGGCTCATGTAGAACTTCTCCGCAAGATCGCTTACGGAAATATCCTCGTTGTAATGCTCTTCGATGTATTTCTGGGCAAGGATTATCTTGCTGTCCGAATCGGATTCCGGCACAACTTCGCCCTTCATGGCATCAAGGACCACTCCCACGAAACGCTGCCTTATCTCCTCAAGGCTTCCCGTCTTTATGATCTTTGAGAAATTGTACATTTCGTGCTCGATCTGCCTTGCTTTGTCATTATCCGAAATACTCAGGGAATGCAAAAGAATATTCAGCACCTGGATCCAGACAACGCCGATGTAGTTTACGTTATTCTTAAGGACCTTCTCGTCGGAAAGCATGCTGTTGATGATAGCTTCCACATTACCCACGTCGTGAGCCTGAGTGTAGCGCTTAAGGAGTGCAAGCTCTGATGTAGGAAATTCCTCGGCACCAAGTACCGGGATATCATCAAAATAAAAGAGATTTCCGTTTCCGTGGATTATCCTCTGAAGAAAGGCTTCTTTTGCCTCCTGGAGTCTGTCGGCGCAGAGTTTCTCACTGATGGCGCTGACACCGATGGTAACTCCCATTCCTGCGTACTTCCAAAGAGTGGACTGAAGTTTCTCAAAGAGCTGCTCACTCCTGATCCTTATGGCCGTCTTGTCGCTTCCGAAAAAGATGGTGTAAAGCTGCTTGTTATCTGACAAGTTGTTGGCAATGATACACTGGTTCTCGGATAACTCGCCGGTTATGTTCTTGATGACAAACCTTATAAGGTTCACATCCTTGAACTCCATGTTCTTTTCACGGTAGCTGTCCATGTCGATGCTTATGATACCGACGCAGTAAAGCCAGCTTCCGAAACGAAGCCGCATAAGGCTGTCCGATGTCCTGATTATCTCTCTGGCATCGTTTTCATTTTCCGTATTTAAGAGCTCGTTTATCTTCTGTTCGAATTTAAGTTCCTCGTTCTCTCTGTTTGATAACGCAGCCTTCACATCGTCGCTCTGGGCGCGCCTGGCCTTGGCGATATTGTCAAAGACTCTGTCCATGACTTCCTGAAGCTTGTCATTGGCGATGGGCTTAAGAAGATAAGCCGTAACTCCCAGTCTGATAGCTTCCTCGGCATAAACAAAATCATCATAGCCGCTGACTATGACAAACTGCACGTTCTCATCCTGCTCCTTGATGCCTCGGATCAGCTGAAGTCCGCTGACACTGGTCATTTTGATATCCGTGATGATAACGTGATATTTTCCTTTTTCATAAAGCTTAAGTGCGGATTCCCCATCATCCGCCTCGGCAATGTCGTCAAACTTAAATCCAAGGTGATCAAGTCTCGCCCTGATCCCCTGTCTTATCAGTTCTTCGTCATCAACGATCATCAGTCCCAAACTCATAGCTTATTTCCCCGTTCAATGTAGGGCAGCCATATCTCAAATCTGCTGCCTTTGTTCTGCATTGTCTTAATCTCTATTCCGTAATTCGGGCCACAGGTAAGCTCAATACGTTTGTGTACGTTCCTGACGCCGATACTTCCGGGATCGTCCCCGGCGAGAGTTGATTCTTTGTGAATGTATTCCTTCAGTTCGTTTTCTTTTTCCTTGGTCATGCCCACGCCGTCATCTTCCACTGTGATGATAAGGTTAGAATCACTGCGGGTGGCACTGATCTCGATGTTTCCTTCCTTGTTCTTGGGAATGATACCGTGAATAATTGCATTCTCAACAATAGGCTGAAGAATGAACCGAAGTATCTGACAATTCATCAGTTTCTCGGGAATATTGTAGTAAACTTCAAACTTGTCCCCGAACCTGATCTTCTGAATGTAAACATAGTTCTGGATGTGCTTGATCTCCTGGGCAAGAGACACATAATTACCGTAATTCCTGCCAAGGCTGTATCTGAACACTTCGCCGAGTTTCTCACATATCTCGCAGATCTCAAAGTTCCCGCTAACGGCACTGAGTGAGCTTATGGACTCAAGGGTGTTATACAGGAAATGAGGATTTATCTGCAGCTGAAGATTCTTTAACTCGTATTCTTTGTTGATAAGGGTCTGGATATAGTTCTTGTCGATTAGGTGGTTAAGCTCCTTCTGCATGTCAAGGAAGGCATTGTCAAGTTCCGCGATCTCATCGTTACCGCCGATGGGCTCGGTCTCATCAAAGTTACCGTGCTTAACCCTCTTGATCTTATCAACAAGGATATTGACTCTCTTACTGAACTGCTTGGCAAAGAAATAGCTTAAAAGCACAATTGCCACTATCAGCAAAAGGAAAGTAAGAGCTACAGGAAAAAATACCTTTCTTCGCCTGGTGGAATAAGCTTTGTTGTCGAAAACAAGGGCGATCTTACAATCTATGGAATCAAGCCCGGTAACGTACAAAAGCTTATCATCGACTTCCACAAAGGTCTGGGGCTCAACATTTCCCGAAAGAACAAGTTTGGTAAGTTCTTCCGAAAGTTCTCCCGTGGCGTAGGCAGGCACATTATCCCTTCCTACCACCAGCACTTCGAACATGGTGCCTTCGTCGCCGCGCCTGTTACCGGTTTTAAAGAAATTCTTTGCGTTAAGATCAAGCTTTATATAGCCAATGACATTGCTTTTAAGATTAACTGCGTCAATGTCCCTTATTTCCCTTACTACGGAAAAGATGGTGGAATTGTCCTTAACGATGGTGTAATAGAACCTTTCCCCGTCCTTCAAGCGATCTTCCCTGTACCAGCCTTCTCTCTCGGCTTCCTTGATGGAGGCTGCGTATCTTCCGTATACAGGGACAGAATCCACCAGTGAATAAACCATACAGTTATGGTAGGAAATACCTGAATTAAGCTGAAGTATCTTGGTCAGCTCGTCGGTTATATTGGTTCCCGCCACGATGGGGTTAACCTTGTCCGCCCCCGTAAGGCCGTCAATTATCACACTGTCAACAGACAGATGGTTGAGTCGCACATCCGCCTGAGAGATCTTTTCCTCCAGATCGAACATATACTGAGTAGCCAGCTGTTCATACGAAGACCTGGCTATCTCACGTGACATGCCGGAGAAAATTCGGAATATTATGGCAGCTCCCAGTGCAATAGGAATAATACTGATAATAAGCGAATTAACTACAAGCTGTCTGAATATGCTGTTTGAGGATACTTTCTGTCGCAACGTTTTGTCCAAAGCAGGCACCTAGGTCATTTCGACCTTAATCTCGTTGTCAATGAATCTATATATAATTTTAACAGCAGTGTTGTCGTGTGTCACCGTAAACTTGCGTTTATGTCTGGAACCGCTCCTTGGATACCTGTCATGGCAGTAGGTAGAAGAAAGGGTTCCGTACAGTGAAACGGCGAAATCATATTCTCCGGCATAAGGCATGACAAAAGAAAGAGAATATGTATTATCACCAATATAATACATTCTTGTTATCTCACTGTTTGAATCGTTCTTTGCCGCTCCCACAAAGGGCTGGAAGCTTCCGTACAGAACTACCTTCTCGGGAAGCTTAAGTCCCGTTACCATGTCAAACTTGTCAAAAGCACCGTATCTTATAAGATCCTCGGGATTGGACATGCGGTTCCTTAATTTCTCGTCACCTTCACGCCACAGCCTTTCAACCGTATCTTCCTGGCCAAAGCCCATGGGGCAGGCATCGGAAGGATTGTTCATCTGATACTTTGACTGAATCCCGTATTCGCCGTTGTCCGCTCTCTTTACGATCATCTTGGCAGAACTTAGTCTCCGGCAGAAAGGAACCTCGAAATAGGCATTTTTGTTATTGATCGCAACCCATTTATATGTATAGTCAAGGAAGTTGTCTCTTGCCTCCTTGTCCTGATTGGCAAACCATGCGATCTGATCGTATCCCCACCAGTCCATCTCCGCTCTTTCTTCTACGGAAATGGTGGAGAAATCATCTATCATCTTGCCGCCCCAGTTATCGTATTCCATGAGGTAGGGCATGGTGTTTGCCGACCAGCCGTTGGGATTTAAGCCGCCCTCGCTGAAGCCTTCCCGCACCAGCACAAGCTTGTCGCCCGCCCTGTCCTTAAGCGGAAATCTCGTAAATGGCATTGCATGATAATCAAAAAGAAGCTTCCCTTCAACATTGATGCCGTGAGTATGAGCATCCAACAGGACTTTGTGACGCCTTGCGTGCTTCGCCCCGTACTCTCTTATCATGTCAAAGAGCTTGTATGTTTCCTTGTATCCTCTGTCATTGGCGGTATAGAGGTGGATCTGTCCCATGTGCAGAGCCTCGTAACCGCAGTCAATATACCGCGTAGCCCTGTAATAGAACCACATCCTGGTCTCAAGTCTGGTGATGTCCGGGATACCGCCGTCTTCCCAGCAGAAATCCTGAGGCTCCTCCGCAAAAAGAATGTCCTTTAAGCGAAAGCAGCGATCCTCAGGCTCAAGGCCAAAGGCTTCAAATACGTAAGCCGGAATCTTTATGTCATTTAACTCGTTAAAGACCGCTTCGAACACGCAGGACTGAAGAATGATCTCCGGATCCATGGCATGGACCTTCTCAGCAAGAGAGCGGCTCATTTCGAAGTGCTTGTCGTCATCCATTATCACATACCAGATCCCGGATGCGCGACCTAAGAACTTGGCTCCGATCTTCTTTAATACACGAAGGTCGTCTTCCAAAGTATCACTTAAATAAAGGTCTGCCGCAGTAACAGACCTTGAAAGGTAATTGCACAATACTTCTCTGGATATATTTCCGTCAAAAGAAAAATCTTTCATAAATCCCCCGTTAAAGTTCTATGAGCGGTGAAACGCATACAAGATCTTCCATGATGGATTCGCCTCTGTAAAGTTTCGGTACGATCCTTTTTCCTTTGATCTCGCTCTTGGAAATACTTGCAGAGCTTCCTTCGACAACGATATCAAGCTCATCGGATTCCGTGGTGAGTACAATCATGAAGGGCTTGCGTGACGCCTTGTAACCGGGCTTACCCGTATCGATGATGTTAAACTCGATATTGTCACCCTTAACTTCGCATTTAAGGATCGGGCCCTTGGAAACCCAGGTCTGCTGCGTGGTTATGGCCTTATAAAGTTCTTCTTCGATCTTGGAATTGTCATCGGGCTTGTCGGATTCGATGAAGGTAGCAAAGTTATCGGAAAAGTCCCACAGTCCGTGAAGATCCATTCCGGCGGTTGTTGCCAGCTTCTCGCCCTTAAGCACCAGATCCTGCCAGTATAAAAGGCCGCGTTCGTTAACCTCGTGAAGGGGCTCAAGGTCGTTTGATATCTCTATAAAATCAACATCGCTGTAGTCCGTTATCTTCATGTCAAAGCGACAGCCTCTGGCAAAGGGATTGCCGTAGGAAAAAGGATGCGCCACTCCCGCAAGGCCGCCGAGAGCCTTGGCTCTTTTAAAGAGCTTCTCCGGGCAGTTGATGTCGATATCTTCCCATTCAACATATTTGTCAAGATTAAGGCAAAGAATGTGTCCGTAATAGGAAGTAAGCTCCATTCCGCGGATAAGACCGATCTTTAGGCCCTTTTCGTCGATTATGTCTTTGATCTTCTTTTGCCCGGAAATGGTATTGTGATCCGTTATTGCAAAAGCATCGACCTTGTCCTTAACCATGTGTTGTGTAAGTTCCAAGGCCGTGATGGATGCGTCCGATTCAGTTGTGTGATTGTGAAGCTCCAGTCGTTTAAACATACAAACCCCTTTATTCGCATTCTACGGTGAGAGAATATGCGGTCTCATTCTTGATAACATTAAATACTAACACCGTCACCTTCAGTGCTCCGGTTATCTTCGAAACGGGAAGACAGCCCTCGGAAACAATGTCCCCGAATGACATGGTGCGGCTTGCAAGCTGTTTGTGTATGCAGCCTATAAACTCGCCGTTTAAGAACGCGGAAAGATGGATCTCGGTCTTGCAGTTACCCTTGACCATTTCCTTAACTTCCTCGTCGCTTGCGGCATCAATGTTATATTCGCCGTTACATTCCGCCCTGAAAGCCTCTATAACGTCTTTGTTGATCTCTTCGTCCCTGTATCTTTGCTTTTCCTTGTCAAATTCCAGGGTGATCTTCATGTTTTTGTATTCTTTGGCAAGGCTTACGCTGTAAGAGATCTGTCCTGTAAATCCCTTGTCAAGCACGCCTTTAACCGCATAAATCCTGTCCATACTCTACTCCTGCATACCATGCCTATTTTTCACATTATCTCAAAGGCTTCAAAATAAAAAAATAAATAAATCTACGAATTATTGTGGAAAATAATCTTTCACTCTCTGAAATAGTAGTGGTAAAAACGCCCGTATACAGTACGTACCGGCCTGTATTCCTCTTTGAGCCACTTCATAAAGGCTTCTTTTACGGAGACTTCGTAGGAAAGCTCTCCCTCATATGCGGAAACTGCGACCACATCCGGAAGCTTGCGCGGGTTATTGTTCCAGTATCTGTCAAAGCCCGGAACAAATTTGGGATCGGAAATAACGGAAGGCGCCGAAACCATGTAATCTCCGTACATGTAGCCGAGATTATCGCAAAGGGTATCAACTATCCAGACATTGGAGCCTTCGGGGATAAGATTTCTGAATTCATCGTAGCTATCCACCTGCTTACGTGCCCCGAAATCATCCGTTATCATGCCCTTGGCCGGGCCCTTCCTTATGAGGGAGAGATCCGTATTAAGCACCGAGCAGATCTGCTCCCTGCCCGTAAGCGGTGTCCGGATATAAATGCAGCGCGCAAAAAGAAGGAAAACGAATGCAAACACCGCAATCCTGATCCCTGTCCTTAATTTGGGATCCTCGTCCATGGCATAAAATCTTCCGATGGGAATGACCGAGAGCGCCACCGCCAGTACAAGATATGGCGAAGACACAATGATGGGAAGGTCCGTAAGAAGAAGGGTTGCCGCAAATCCCGCAATACTTATGTAGGTTCCGGTATAGAACACTCTTCTTTCCGTAAACGGAAGCTCTCTTGTAAGTACAAATCCGAGAATTATCAGATAATAAAAGAGTATTCCATAGAAACATCTGTCTTTTGCCGATATTATGTTAACCAGAAACAATACCAGCATGACACCGTTCGATATAAGGATTGAGGTTCTTTTTATTCTCTTGGGAGCCGCATCTTTACCGCATATCCTGCTTGAGATCTTGATCGCAATGAACACGATTCCCACAACCACAGCCGTTATCCATGCCAGATCCTTGAAATATGCAAGGAATTTTCCCCACAGGCTCACGGTATGGCTCGGCTCCTGATTAAGGATATTCTCAAGAGCTTCAAGGATATCGCCGGGGCCCGCCGCAACTCTCACAAAAGACAGGAACAAAAATCCCGCAACGACGCAGACCGACGTATAGAGGATCAAAGCCCTTGCCCTGTCCTCCGGATCGGCATAGTGACGGATTAGTAACATAGCCGGAATAAACACAATAATGCAGGAAGGATAGGCTATTATCTCAAAACACAGTGAAAGAGCAGAAAGAATCAGATAAAGCATGTTCTTTTTGCGAAAATACAGAATAATAAACAGAAAACACAGCGCCCCAAACCAGACCTGAAGGTTGGAAAACTCCGGCATAGCCAGGTCTTTGGGCGATATCATGAAAAAGAAAGCGGCAGCACACCCGGAAACCTCGGGCGTAAAGTCCGTTTTGAGAACTTTGAAGATAAAGAAGGCCACAAGCCCCCTTAAAACAATACCGCAGGCATGAAGGAAAAGAATCACGCCTTCGTAGGTTCCTGTAACCCCGTGGAACAGCGACATAAGGAAAGCCGTAAGAAATGCGGATGTCTGGTGAGGCTCCCACATTTCAAACACGAGCCTGTCTCCCGAAAGAAATCTGTACGCCATGGCAGTCTCGTAGCCCTCATCCAGCGAAAGATTGGTAAAAGTCCACACAATGCCGGCCGCTGCGAGCATCAATATAAGGATTATTCCCGTCAATCGTTTTCTAGCCATTGCTGTTATCCCCCCTGGTCCGGATCACCCAAGGACATTATAACACAAAATGCCGGAACTTTCCGTCCCGGCATTCTTTTTATTCGTATTGAAGTTTGTAAAGCTCGTAGTAGGCGCCTTTCTTTTCCAGCAGTTCGAAGTGATTACCCTGCTCGATTATCTTGCCGTGGGATATGACGATTATCTTGTCCGCATGCTGTATGGTCGAAAGCCTGTGGGCCACGATCAGCATGGTTCCGATGTTCATCATCTTTTCAAGTGAGTTCTGGATTAGAAGCTCCGTCTCCGTATCGATATTGGCCGTGGCCTCGTCAAGTATCATCACATCGGGCTTGTGTATTATAGTCCTTGCAAAAGAAAGTAACTGCCTCTGCCCCTGGGAGAAGTTGTTACCTCTTTCTCTGACTTCTTCATCCAGCCCTTTTGTAAGCTTGTCAATGAACTTATCAGCGTTTACATAGCGGCAGGCTTCCATGACTTCTTTGTCATCCACGCCTTCCATGCGAAGCAGTATGTTGGATCTGACAGTTCCTGCAAAAAGAAACACATCCTGAAGCATCTGCCCGAAATGAGACCTGAGCGCGGAAATCTTAATCTTGCGGATATCAATTCCGTCAATGAGGATCTGACCCTTCTGAATGTCATAATTTCTGCATACAAGAGCAAGAATGGTGGTCTTGCCCGATCCGGTGGAACCTACAAAAGCAACGGTCTCCTTGGGATTAACGTGGAAGGAAACGTCCTTTAATACCCATTCTTCACCTTCGTAAGCAAACCATACATTCTTAAACTCTATCTCACCCCTGATATGATCGGGTTCGTAAGCATTTGGATCTTCTTTTATCTCTGATTCCATATCCATGATGGTAAAGATCTTCTCGGAGCTTGCAAAGGCCGATTGCAGCCTGTTAAACTGCTCTGCCAGGTTCTGGATGGGGTTATAAAACTTGTTAATGTACATATAGAAACTTACGATGGTTCCGCTGGTTATTACCTGGCCAAAGAAAGCGGTATTCTTGATATACCCCTTACCTCCAAGGTAAAGGAGTCCCAGCACCGAAGCCATATAGAGCATGTACATGGAAGGTCTGAAGGCCGCAAACACGTAGATCTCGTGGTCTCTCGCGGTCTTAAGCTCCTGGTTTCTCTGGCGGAATTCTTTGAGTTTCTTTTCCTCACAGTTAAAAATCTGTGTGATTTTGATGCCCGAAAGGTTCTCGGAAAGGAAGGTGTTGATGTCCGTTACCGCGTCCTTAACCCTGCGGTAGGCTTTCCTTGAAAACTTGCGGAATATAAAAGCAAATATAGCGATAAACGGCACAAAACAGAGCACCATCAGCGTAAGCTCATAGTTAAGTGCAAGCATTGCCACAAGGACGCCCACGATGACAAACAGGTTCTTTACCAGATTTACGATAAGGTTTGTAAACATCATGGAGATGTGGTTGGTATCGTTGGTAACACGGGTCACAAGCTTACCTACAGGTATGTGGTTAAGCTGCTCGTGGGAAAGGCCCTCGATATGATTGAATACGTCCTCTCTTATGGCTGAAAGGATCTTCTGACCCGTAATCTGCAGGATCATGGCCTGAGCATAGGTACAGACTATGGTGATCATCAGCACGCCAAAGTAAAGTCCAACCATTCTTAAGAGCTCGTCCATTTCGAAGTTATTCTTGACGATCTCTTCGATGCGGCCGATAAGTAAGGGCGACACCACATCATAGGTTATTGAAAATAGAACTATTACAAGTACCAGCACAAAGTTCCATCTATAGGGCTTTGCGTACTTAAGAAGGCGGCGTACGATCTCTCCGTCCTTCATGTTTCTGTCAAAACTTATTGCTTTCTTTTTATCTTTGATAAGTGCGAATGCGGTTATGAAAACAAGCGTAAATAAGCCTATTACCGCGCCCACTATCAAAAGGGGATAATACTCACGCACCCTGCTCACCCCTTTCTTCTTCCAAAGTCTGTAAACGGACCATCTCTGCATAATCGGGGCAATTTGCCAGCAATTCGCTGTGAGTGCCCACCGCCAGAACCTTTCCGTCGTCTATAAATATGATCTTATCCATGTGCTCAACTGTGCTTATCCTGTGAGCGATAAGGATCGTAGTCTTGCCCTTGCGGGTCTCCTTGAGGCTGTTTATGATCACGCGCTCGGTCTTAGTATCAACCGCGGATACGGAATCATCAAGGATCAGGATCTCCGCATCCTTAAGGAGCGCTCTTGCTATGGAGATACGCTGTTTTTGTCCGCCCGATACGGTCACGCCGCGCTCTCCGAGAATAGTCTGATATTTGTCCGGAAATTCCACGATATTATCGTGTACATCCGCAAGCTTCGATACCCGCTCTATGGACTCAAGATCCTCTGAATCCGGCAATGCAAAAGCAATGTTATTGGCAATAGTATCGCTGAAAAGGAAGTTATCCTGAGGCACGTAAGCGATGTGGTCACGAAGAGCCTTGATAGGAATATCGTTAACGTCCTTATCATCGATGAAAAGGGTTCCTTCCGGAACGTTGTAGGTTCTGGCGATAAGATCCACAACCGTTGTTTTACCTGCACCGGTGCGTCCGATAAGTCCCACGTTCTCGCCGGCATCGATCTTAAGGCTTAAGTCGGTTAAGACCTGTCTGTCGGAATTGGGATAGGTGAAGTTAAGATGCTTAAACTCGATGGTGCCCTTAACCTTGTCGGGAGCGGGGCCAACGGTTTCTTTATCCACTACATCGGCAGTTGCGGACATGAACTTATCCACACGCTTGCAGCTTGCCTTGCTGCGGGCTGTCATATCGATGAGCATTGCGATTGCGTCTATGGGCCACACGATAGCCGAGAAGTAGCTTAAGAACTCAACCAGCTCACCTGCGGAGAATGTGCCCTTGTATGCAAGATATCCGCCGTATCCGAGGATTATGCATATAACGGACTCCACAAAGAATATGAACAGAATGTCCATAAGTGTGGCAGCCCTTGTAAAAGAAACATTGATCTTTTCGTTATCTTTGTTAAGCTTCTTGAAAGCTCTCAGTTCAAGGTATTCTTTGGTGAAGGCCTTGATTACCGAGATTCCCGAGAAGGATTCCTGAGCAAAGTCGGAAAGAGCTGAGAAAGCTTCCTGACGCTTGTCCCAGCGCTTGCTCATTGTCTTACCGAGCAGTGTCGCCATGCAGAAAAGGATCACCATGGGAATCATGGAAAGTGCCGTAAGAAAAGGTGACATGCGAAACATCTTGGCAAAGGCCATAATGCCCAGCACAAGAGCATCCGTAGCCACCAGCACGCCGTTACCGAAGCAGTCCTGAATGGTATCAAGATCGTTGGTAAAGAGGGACATAAGGTCGCCCACCTTGTTGACCTGATAGTACTGCTGGGACAGATCCTTGCAATGGTCAAACATGCGGTCTCTAAGATCCGCTTCCACCTTAATTGATGAGCCGAAAAAGCAAAGACGCCATACGCACCTGCCTACGCAGATAGCCGCTACCACGGCAAGGAGCGGAAGGCAGACCTTATCCAAAAGAAAATCCATATCGAAAGGCAGCGAAGTGCCCTTGTAATCAACGACGCCTTTGTTGATGCCGTCTACTACCATGCGGTAGAGCTCCGGAACCTTGAGCTGGCCGAAGTCGACCACGATGAGCGACAGGATACCCAGTAAGAGCCACCCGCCGTACTTGATGTAATAAATGTTGAAACGTTTACCAAAAACCATAATAATAAATTCCCCTAAATTATTTATCTAAAAACTTGCTCTATGATATCCTTCAGTTCATCGAAGGTCTCCATCTCATTTATGGAGGCACGGAGTCTCGCGGCCCCTTCAAACCCCTTCAGATACCAGCTGAGGTGCTTCCTCATCTCCCTGATCCCGATGAACTCGCCCTTGTATTCAAGCTGCAGATCCGCGTGGCGTATTATCGTCTTTCGGATCTCATCCGTAGAAGGCCTTTCATACGGCATTCCCTTAAGCCCGCATTCGATCTCCTTGAATATAAACGGATTTCCTTGTGCAGCGCGTCCCACCATCACGGCATCGCATCCTGTCTCTTCGAACATGCGCCCGGCACTGTCCGCATCCACCACATCTCCGTTTCCTATAACCGGGATGGACAGGGCTTCTTTTACCGCTTTAATGATGCTCCAGTCCGCAGGGCCTGAATAAAACTGCTCCCTCGTACGGCCGTGAACAGCCACAAAGCTTGCTCCGCCTGCCTCGGCAGCCTTGGCAACCTCCACTGCATTGACGTTTCTTTCATCGAATCCCTTGCGGATCTTTACCGATACCGGTTTAGAAACAGCCTGACTGATCTCATGGACAATATCATACACTAAGTCCGGATCTTTCATTAGATATGAGCCTTCGTGGTTGTTAACGATCTTGGGAACCGGGCAGCCCATATTGATGTCGAGAACGCTGAATGGCCTGTTTTCGATGCGCACAGCCATTTCAGCCATTAACTTCGGGTCATTTCCGAACAACTGCAAAGAAACCGGCCCTTCATCGGGATGAATGGCCAGTAAACTTTCGGTGTTTTTGTTATTGTAATATATTGCTTTGGCGCTGATCATCTCCATGCATACCATGGACGCGCCCCATTCGTGACAAAGAAGCCGGAACGGCAGATCCGAAACTCCCGCCATGGGAGCAAGGATCACCTTGCCGGGCAAGTTGAACTGTATGCTTGTCATCTCGACCAAGGCCGAAGGCCGCGTGGAGAGATCTGATCCCCACAATCATTAAACTGTTTTACTCAAGTCTTTCCAATGAGGGTTGATACTCTCTACAAGCGTTCTCTTCTTGGCTTTACTCCATTTCTTTAATTGTTTTCCCTTCGAATTGCTTCGTTTACATCTTTGGTTTCTTCTAAATATACCAATTTATCTGCATTATACTTTGCAGTAAATCCTTCAACCAGCTCTGATAAGTACAATTATTTTCTGTTCTTTAGATAGATCAACCTCAGTCCCTCAAGCGTCAGCGTGGGATCATATACGTCGATCATGTCGGTTTCGTCGGAGACAAGACGCCCAAGGCCTCCGGTGGAAACTACTTTCATCTCCTTAAGTCCGGACTCGCGCTTTACTTCCTTTATGATGTACTCGGTAGCGCCGATCTGTCCGTACATAAGTCCCGCCTGCATGGAGGAAATGGTCTCTCCCGCAAGTATGGAAGCAGGTTTCTTTATCTCGATCTCAGGCAATTTGGCGGTGTCGGTCCAGAGAGCCTTGGCGCTGATCCTGATGCCGGGGGCAGTTATACCTACTCCAAAGCATCCGTCGGCAGTAACAAGATCGTATGTTGTGGCAGTGCCAAAGTCAATGACCAGCACGGGGCCGCCGTACTTCTCGTATGCGCCCACCACGTCAACGATACGGTCTGCACCGATCTCGCGGGGATTCTCGGTAGTGATCTTGATACCCGTCTTGGTTCCGGGTCCTACGATCAGGGGATTAATGTGTATGTAGCGCTTAATTGCTCCTGTCAGCGCGTGCATTACATTGGGCACTACGCTTGCGATAATGGCACCGTTCACATCCTCGGGCTGCACATCGTTGTTTTTAAGAAGTGCAAGGATCATCATGCCGTATTCGTCGGAAGTGCGGGAAACATTAGACATCATGCGGAAGGTGGTCTTAAGCTCCTCGCCCTTGTACGCGCCGAAAGTAATATTAGTATTTCCTACGTCAACTACCAGTATCATTCTATATCCTCGATTCGTTCATGAAGTATAAATACTCTGTAATACAGGCTTAAGGACTCAAGAAGATCCTGCCGCGACTGACGAATGCGCGCAACAAGCATCCCCGCGGCGATGTCGTCATAGTAGTAATCACTGTCGTCGCCCTGGGTCTTGATCTGAAGTTCTCCGTCCTCGTCAAACTGTATCTGAATGATTCCACCAACCTCTTCGGTAAAAAGAACGCAGATTATCTTAAGCTCGTTCTTAACATCCTCGGGGATCTTGTCAAATGCAGGATTCAGGTAATATTTCTCGCTGTAGCCGTTGGCTGCACAGATTGTAACAGGTTCCATTATTATGTCAGTCCTCGTATCCGAGAGTTGCAGCCATTACTGCCTTTATTGTATGCATTCGGTTCTCTGCTTCATCAAAAACAAGAGAAGCAGGTGATTCGAACACTTCGTCCGTAACTTCCATTTCTGTGCGTCCGAATTTCTCACACATTTCTTTGCCGATACCGGTCTTAAGGTCATGATAAGCAGGCAGGCAGTGAAGGAATACGGCTCCGGGGCCCGCGTTATCCATGATAGCCTTGTTAACCTGGTAGGGTCCAAGTTCTCTGATACGCTCTTCCCAGACTTCCACAGGCTCGCCCATGGATACCCAGACATCGGTGTAGATAACGTCCACGCCCTTGGTGCCTTCCATGGCATCGGTAGTAAGCCTGATGCTTCCGCCTGTTGTAGCAGCGATCTCTTCGCAGGTCTTAACAAGCTCAGGATCAGGGAAATACTTTTCGCTTGCGCAGGCTGTAAAGTGCATGCCCATCTTGGCAGCGGTAACCATAAGCGAATTGGCCATGTTGTAACGGCTGTCTCCCATGTATGTAAGCTTAATTCCCTTAATACGACCAAAATGCTCCCTGATCGTTAACAGATCTGCGAGCATCTGGGTAGGATGAAATTCATTGGTAAGACCGTTCCAGACCGGAACCGATGCGTACTCTGCCAGTTCCTCCACCGTTTCCTGTCCGAAGCCTCTGTACTCGATGCCGTCAAACATGCGGCTCAGTACTCTGGCGGTATCGGCTGTGCTTTCTTTCTTGCCGATCTGGGAACTGGAAGGATCCAGATAGGTACTGCCCATGCCTAAGTCATGGGCAGCAACCTCAAATGAACAACGGGTTCTGGTGCTGGTCTTTTCAAAAATAAGGGCTACGTTCTTTCCCCTTAACTTGTCATGGGGAATGCCCTGTTTCTTTTTTGCTTTAAGATCAGCTGCAAGGTCTACCAGGTAACTGATCTCTTCCGGAGTGAAATCCAGAAGTTTCAAAAAATCGCGACCTTTTAAGTTCATAACATAATCCTCTTGCGAATCGATTTAATTACAATTTAACGTACGACTGATTTATTTTTGAATGTCACGCTGCCGAAACGAGCAAATAGCGATTTTTCGACGCAGTATCGCTCACTAAATTCGCGTCACTTTTTCAGAGAAATCCGGCTCGGAAGCAACTCGCACGGCGCTTACCCTGCTGGTATTATGTATGCTGTAGTGAACGTGAACGCT
>JAILHY010000098.1 GCA_024695575.1 Lachnospiraceae bacterium | reverse complement strand
AATGCTTCCAAAAAGAACATGATAGATTATCTTCTGCAAATGACCGATGTTAAGTCTGTTTCGACATTCGGTACAATACCGGGGCAGTATACGCACCTTATTACGCCGGGAGATTCAAATACTGTGGTCAGGATGATAAAGAGGGATTTTGAGAGATGAAGAAATGGCCCGCACATACGTAGAAGATAATAGTATAAGAGAAAAGTTAATACAATTTCCGCGATGGATAACCCGTGCCGGCTCGTAGGCTAAAGGGCAGCCTACGAGTCGCGGGCTTCGCCCTATAAATCCGCGGCTTCAAAGCCGAGGACGTGAGCAAGCTCCCGCCTCACCTTTTAATCCACGCATTTGCACGGCTCATTGCCATCGCGCAAATCGGCCCCGACGGGGCCTCTCCATTATCCTCAATTGGACAGAAAAAAAGATGGTCATTCATGCAAGCATGATGACCATCTTCTTTTTCTGTCCAGCTGATGACGGGAATCGGACCCGTGACCTCCGCCTTACCAAGGCGACGCTCTACCGACTGAGCCACATCAGCAATCCATGCCGAATCATCGGCACCAAGAAATAATATCACGGTGCAAGGATAATGTCAACATGATTTTTACGATTTTTAACAAAGAATAAATCCTTTGCTCTTTAAGCTGTTCTCCACCTCTCTTGCATCGGGAGTATGAAGCACCATGATGGGGCATCCGCTCTCACGGTTATAAGAAAGATACAGGTAGTTTACGCTGATATTTGCATCATTGAGTGCCTTTAAGAGCTTGTTCAGATTTCCGACCTCGTCCTGCACTTCGACGCCTATAACATCGGTAAGCTTGCAGATAAAGCCGTTTTCCGACAGAACCTTTCTGGCGTTCTCGGGATCGCTGACGATCATTCGAACGATACCGTACTCTGCTGAGTCATTGGTTACGGAACCCAGAATGTTGATACTGTTGTCCGCAAGAACTGTAGTAATGGCAAGCATCTTGCCTTTGGTATTTTCCGCATATACGGAGACTTGTTTTAACATTGAAAAAACCCCACTTTTATCAAATCTTTAAAAACGCTCAATCCATTCTATCAGAATATCCCGCGTCTTTCAACAACACACTTAATATACGCCGTATTCGCAGCCCACATTCCGGCATTCAACATCATCCACAAGCTTGCCGCCGCGATAAAGACGCACTCTTCCGACTCCTGTGCCTCCGTTCCACAGGCGCTTGTGAAGCTTGGTCCCGTTGGGGGCTTCGTAATTTACCAAAAGCATGTCTTTCTTTTGGCAAGTAACATCGGTGATCATGCGGTCGGTAAGGGTCCGCTGGTCCACATGCCACAGGATCTCATCTTCCGTTTCGTCGCACTCAAACCTGGTTCTCGTGAAGGTCCAGAACTTGGAAAAGTTAAACTCATAAGGCACACCTTCATGCCAGTATGCGCTAAGAAGCTTCCTGTTAAGGGCTACAGGGCCTACCTTGGGGCGTCCGCCGCCTATGTCAAACACCGAATCTTCCAGCTTCTCTCCCGTGATCCTGCTGGTAAGATTGCAGGAAGAAAGCCATACCCAGGGCGAAGTAAAGTCCGTTCCCCAGTTTTTGTCAGCGTATCCGTAACAGTCTTCGGGCGAGATCCTGTAACGCTCTCCGTTGTATATAACTTCACCGTCGTACTCAGTCTTCATGCCCTCTGCGTGCCAGAACATTTCAAAGAGCTGGAGCTTTCGCATCACCCGTCCGGCGCCGTATCCCACGTTAAAAGCAACCTTTTTCTTTATCTTAAGCTGCCACTTCATCTCGCCGGCATCGCTCATGTACTCGGGGTGCGTAAGTGCCTCGTCGGCCGATACCTTCACGTGGCCGTAGGACATATTCTCGGTAAGGAAGCAGTCTCCCGCACACACGTTAAAGGGAACCCATCTCCTGACCTTAATTTCCTTCCAGCCGTAAAACCTGTGAAGCTGGCTTGCATTCTCACCCCAGGCGCCGCACTTGACCATAAGATATGAAGGCTTCACTCCCGCCTTCTTATTCTCGGGGAGTTGCCCGAATACGGGCTTCTTTCGTCCCATGGCAGGATTACAGAGAAAGAACTCGAAAAAGAATGCCTTTCTTTCTCCCGTGCACTCATTGGTTCCGGTAAAAGAATGCCACCACCAGTCATAACCCTGACGGGCCTGACGACCGTAAAGCTGGCAGGCATCCCGCGTGATGTCGTGTGTATTAAAGTTCATAAGATCCACCAACCTTAAATGTTATTCTGTTCCAGGAAAGGGGCTTGACATGACATGTGTAAAGACACCTTTCAAACTTTCCTTCCGTGTTAAATCCGGGCTTGATAATTTCTTCTTCGCAGCGATTCTTCGCTTCGAAATCGTCGGTAAATACTTCGCTGTGTTCCGCAAAAGAAACCTCACCGGCACCCGGCCTGTCAAAGCCTTTAAGATCAAGCTCCAGAGGATATTCTTCTTTTTCAGAACGGTTGATGACAAATACGGTAATAAGTCCGGTTTCTTTGTCATAGGCCGCTGCAGAATCAATGTAATTAATGCCTTCCTTGCCCGTGTAAGCCGAAGTGTCGTCCCACTGGTAACCGGGCATATCGTAGGTCTCGGATGAAACCTTAACGTCCATGGAGGTTCCGCGGGCATACTTTATTAAATCCGTAAAAGCATAGTGTGAAGCAGCTTTCCATACATGATCGTGGTTGGAGGCACACAGCGCACCAAGTCCGCCGGTCATGCAGCCGATCTCCACCACATCCGCATGACGGAGCAGTGCAAGCTGTATCGATGCCATGGAAAGAAGGTGAGCCATATCGCCGCCGGGGAACTCACGCTCCTGCATATTGTCAGGATCGTGCTTTATGTACTTTCGCTCAGGATTGAAAAGATAATGTGCCCTTGCCATGTTGTAGCGACCGTATCCCACGTGGAGGTCTGCGAAAGGACGCACCATTGCGCCGTATTCGTCAAAGGAGATCTTAACGCGCTTGGGTGATCTGTGCTTGGAAGCCACGTATTCGATCATGGCAGCTTCGGTGTTGATGAAATCTTCATAATATACGGACCCGCCAAGGAGAGACTTCACATCTCCCGCAGGAGCCGTGTGATAATGATGTATGGACAGGTAGTCCACTACATCGTAACATTCGTTCAAAGCAGCCTCATCCCAGTCGGGGAAATGCTCCATTAGTGGCGCAGATGAGCCGCAGACCGCAGTTTCGATTGATTCGTCGATCCATTTCATTGCCTTGGAGGCTTCGAGACAGCGTACGCCGTAGCCTCTCGGATCGTTACTCCAGGAACCAAGCTGCCAGTGGCCGTCCATTTCGTTGCCAAGGTACCAGACCTTAACACCGTAAGGAGCTTCGTGACCGTACTTGCGCCTTAGGTCAGACCAGTAGGTACCGCCCTCGAAATTGGTATACTCTACTATATCGATAGCATCCTGCAATGTTCCCGTACCGAAATTAACCGTATAAAGAGGCTCTGTTCCGACCTTCTCCGCCCATTGCAGATACTCGTCATGACCCACATCATTTAAAATAAACTGGTGCCACGCAGGATCCAGATGAACCTTTCGTTCACTCATGGGACCGATGGAGTCCTTCCACTGCCACGCAGACACGAAATTGCCGCCGGGAAGTCTCACCGCAGGAAGGCCCGAGGCTTTAAGGCCATCTATCACGTCGCGACGAAATCCCTGCTCATCGGCTGTAGGATGCTTGGGATTAAACATGGTACCGTTAACCATGGTGCCGATGGGCTCTAAGAATGCTGAAAACAAGCGTGGACTGATAGAGCCGATCTCATATGAAGGGTGAACGGTTACGGTTGCTTTCCGGGACATTTGTATACTCCTTTTCTATGTGATCTTTATCATCCTATGGGGAAATACGTTGCCCCCAAACGATCTTTGACCATTATAACACAAAAAAAACATAACAAAAACCCGTTCTCTTATGATACGAGAACGGGTTTATATGTTTCGTTTATGCTGTTTCAGGCCTTTTCCAATGCAAGAGTCTTGGTGGTGATATCACAAACCTCTGCAGGTCCGAAGTACTGAATCGCACCGGGATAGGTGAAGCTTGTCTTCTCAGCCCACTCAGCTCTGTGTGCCTCGAAATACTTGAAGGGCTTGCCGTCAAGCTCTACAAGAGCCTTGCGGATAACGGGCTTGTCTTCACCGTTACGACGCTCCATGTTCATCATCTTGGTAATGGGCATACCACCTGCAATCCACTCTTCTGCGGGCTTAGAAAGATTGGAAACCTTTG
>JAILHY010000052.1 GCA_024695575.1 Lachnospiraceae bacterium | reverse complement strand
TTCTTCCAGAGCCAAGACCAAGGCTGCCAAGGCAGTTGAGGTTTCCGGCGAGATGAACGAAAACCTTGCAAACTCCATTGATGTTATCCTTGAATTTGCCGGTGTTGAGAACGATACCGCGGATGCCTTCCGTAAGGCCATCCACAAGTTCAAGCAGCTTCCCGACAAGGCCGCAACCGATGATAATGCAAGGCGGCTTCGTAACGAGATCACCAAGCTCTTTTACGAGATATATGTGGATACCTTCAGAGAGAGTATCCGAAACTACGATATTCCTACCGTTGTCAAGATGTTTCTTAACTTCGGTTACGTGGACGCAGAACTTGCCGGTATTGAGAATGCCAACTATCTCTACAGCATAGCCGAGGATTACCGCGGAGACAGCGGCCGCGGCGTTTATACCGCGTACGAGTGGCTTGAGGCCATTTACAATCAGGAAAAGGATCCTAGCCGTAACGAACTTGATACTGACTTCCTCTCCTATCTTCATGAGCAGAGAGTCAAGGGCGAGATCGACGAGCACACGGAACGCAGGAAGGCCAACGATCCCACCGAGCGTTTGCTTTTCGAAATAAACAACATGTTCCCTTCGGTAAACAAGGTTACCTACGGACGTATTTCCATATTCTGCCCCATCTTTTCGGAGCACAATGTTATCAAGCCTTTACAGAGCTGTATTGTAGACCCCGACAAGCTTATGGACTGTCTTACCAGACTTGAGAAGGTTGACTACGGCGCATTTTACAGAGAGACGGTTTACGTCAATGAAGACTGCGGCATTCCCAAGGAATTCATTAACGTACGCATAACTCCCGATATCATTATTTTCCCCAACGTTGGTACCAGAGGCGTTATGTGGCAGGAGATCGAAGGCCGTAAGCGTACCACTCCCGCGCGCTTCATGATCTCCGCTTTCCATATCGAGGATCTGGACGCCACCTTCACCCGTCTTGTGGGCGAGTACCGTTGGGAAATGTGCAAGCGTATACAGGGCGCCCGCTGGAACGATATCGGCGACCGCTCCCTTACAAGCGAATACTTCGACTATGTTCAGTTCTACAAAAAGAACAGTGAACTTTCCGCCGAGGCAAAAGAAAAGATCAAGAACAGCCTTGTTAAGGCCAAGAATTCCTACAAGGAAATGTTCGTGCGTGACTATGTAACCTGGGTTATCTTTGAAGGAGCCGGTTCACCCAGACTTAACAAGCTGGCCCGCGGTATCATATTTACCTACTGCCCCTTCAACAAAGAGCTTCGTGAGAGCCTTGGAAAGAACCCTATCTACAAGGAGTTTGTTGAACACTTCAATGTTCGCCTGCAGCAGAAGCTCCACCACATCGACAATGTCATCAAGAAGATCGATGCAAGCGGCCAGTCCGTGCCTCAGGAAATCCTTATAAACCGCGCATTTGTGGAAGGAACGCTGTAGAATTTGCAGGATTTCACCGCTTTTTACGCGCGTAGGGTTATTTAGTGTTATTCACGGTCAATATTGTTATAGTTTCCATACCTCATTGGCGATATATTAGTAATGGATTTGGCGAAAGCCAATTATTCCGAGAAAATTCCCCTTTTTACACACCGAAAGACCCAGGTTAACCCCTGGGCCTTTTGCTAGTCAGGCGCCAACGACGAAGTCGTTTTAATTGCGCCTGACGTCCTGCCCCTGAACGAATGTGAGGGGGCCTTTCCTTGAGCGGCGCTTGAGCGGAGTTGATGGGGGGCCTTTCCTTGAGCGGAGTTGATGAGGGGGCCTTTCCTTAATTTATTATTTTCCCTCTTGCCATCTCCCATCCTCTGTGTTATTATAATTGAGTCGGTCTGAAAGACCTTTATAGGGGCATAGTTCAAAGGTAGAACAGTGGTCTCCAAAACCATCGATGTGGGTTCGATTCCTACTGCCCCTGCTAAATCAAAAACCTCTGCATACTGCAGAGGTTTTTCTTTTACTCTTATCTTCCGTATATTCTCTTGTATTTACTCATACGCTCCGCAAGCTCGTCCGTTAAGTCGCCTTCTTTCATCTGCCAGTCCCAGTTGTCTCCAAGGACGCTCGGTACGTTGATACGGCCTTCGTTATCGATATTGAGCCAGTCCTGAAGGGGTATCACGCAGGTATCGCAGACCGAAGAATAAGCCGCTCTAATGAGCCTGTCAGCAATGTTCTCCTCAGTGATGTCTCCAAGGTAATCAGCAAGATACTCGGCTGAATAATCCTTTTCCTCAAGGATGCGCTTGTACCAGCCGCGGGTGGTCTCGTTATCGTGGGTTCCGGTGTAGATAACGGCGTTACTTACAAGGTTGTGAGGCAGATACTCGCTCTTGGGGTCACCTCCGAAAGCAAACTGAAGCACCTTCATTGAAGGATAGCCTGTAGCCTTCACAAGCTCGCGAACGCTGTCTGTTAAAAATCCAAGATCCTCCGCGATGACGGAAACATCTCCCAGTTCACGCTTGATCACGTCAAAGAGCTCGATTCCGGGGCCCTTCTTCCACTCTCCTATCTCGGCGGTCTCATTGCCGAAGGGAATGGTATAGTACTCGTCAAATCCGCGGAAATGGTCAATCCTTACTACATCGTAGAGTTTGAAGCAATGTCTTAATCTTGAAAGCCACCAGGAATAGCCTGTTTCCTTGTGATAATCCCAGCGATACAAAGGATTGCCCCAAAGCTGTCCCGTAGCCGCAAAAGCATCCGGAGGGCAGCCTGCAACGGCGTTGGGTACGTTTTCCCCGTCAAGATCGAAGAGTTCCGGTGAAGCCCACACATCCGATGAATCGTAAGCCACGTAAATCGGGATATCACCGATGATCTTTATTCCCTTGTCATTTGCGTACTTTTTAAGCTTGCTCCACTGTTTTGCGAAGAAATACTGCTGGAACTTGTAGAAATCGGCTTCTTTGGCATACTTTGATCTGTATTCCTCCATAGCCTCGGGCTTGCGGACCCTTATGTCCTTGTCCCATTCGCTTAAGGAAATACCGCCAAAAGAATCCTTAATGGCCATAAACAATGCGTAATCCTCAAGCCAGAAGGAATTCTCATGTACAAACTTTCCGTACTCGGGATCGGAGTTTAAGTCGATACGCTCAAAAGCCTTACGGAGCAATAAGAAACGGCGGTTATAAAGACCTTCGTAATCTATGGCTCCACTTTCTTTTACCGAAACGGAAAAGTCCCTGCACTCATCTTCAGTTAAGAGTCCAAGGTCTGTGAATTCCGATATGTCGATATAATACGGATTGCCGGCAAAAGTTGAAAATGACTGATATGGACTGTCACCGTATCCTGTAGGCCCGAGGGGCAGGATCTGCCAGTAGTTGGCTTCTGCCTTGGCCAGAAAATCAACAAAGTCATAGGCTGCCTTTGAAAAACAGCCTATGCCCTGTTCAGACGGTAATGAAAAGACGGGCAGTAAAATGCCGCATGTTCTCATGTGTAATCCCCCCTATTTAAGATCCTTATCCACTCAAGCGCCGTGGAGGCTGACTTTCACCTTCGGTGAAGTCATAGCTCAGGATGACATTTTGTTAGTCAAGCTTGTTGAGCTTCCAGATGTCTCGGCAGTACTCCTCGATGGTACGGTCTGAGGAGAAGAAACCTGCTTTGGCGATGTTCACAAGCATCATACGTTTCCACTTGGAGCGGTTCTCGTAATCCTTGAACACCTTGTCCTTGGTCGCGATGTACTCCTCAAGATCAAGTAAGGTCATGAACCAGTCTTTGCCCACAAGTTCCTTGTGAAGACGCTCAAGGTTTTCTTTGTGACCAACCTTAACGCATCTGTCGCTGATGATAAAGTCTACGGCTTCCTTGATCACGTCGGATTTCTTGTAGAAGTCCTTGGCTACGTAGCCCTTTTCCTCGTAGAGCTTGATAACATCGTCGGATTCTTTACCGAAGATGTAGATATTGTCATCGCCCACAAGCTCGTGGATCTCCACATTGGCTCCGTCGGAAGTACCGAGAGTTACGGCGCCGTTAAGCATGAACTTCATGTTGCCGGTTCCGCTTGCTTCCTTACTTGCAAGGCTTATCTGCTCGGATACGTCGCAGGCGGGAATGAGTTTCTCCGCATAGCTTACGTTGTAGTTCTCAACCATGAGCACCGTCATGTACTTGTTCACCGCGGGATCGTTGTTAACGATCTCCTGGAGGCACAAAAGAAGGTGAATGATATCCTGTGCGATAACGTAAGCAGGAGCAGCCTTGGCACCAAAGATAAAAGTAAGAGGCGTTGAAGGGATAATTCCCCTCTTGATCTCCAGGTACTTGTGAATGATGTAAAGGGCGTTCATCTGCTGACGCTTGTATTCGTGCATGCGCTTAGCCTGAATGTCGAAGATCGAGTGGCAGTTAAGGGAAACCCCTTCTTTCCGCTTGATGTAGTCGCAGACTTTCTTTTTGCAGTCCTGCTTGATCTCCGCAAGGCGGTCAAGAACCATCTCGTTGTCGTAGTAATCAAGAAGCTTCTCTAACTGTCGGGCATCCTTCTTGTAGCCGTTTCCGATAAGCTCGGAAAGATAGTCTGCAAGCTCGTGGTTACAGGACAGAAGCCAGCGTCTGAAGGTGATTCCGTTGGTCTTGTTGTTGAACTTGTCGGGATAGATCTTGTAAAACGCGTTAAGCTCGGTATTCTTTAAGATTTCCGTATGAATGGCCGCAACGCCGTTAACGCTCATGCCGTAATGAATGTCGATGTGCGCCATGTGGACTCTGTCGTCCTCGTCGATGATCCACACCTTTTCATCATCATACTTCGCCTTAACTTTCTTGTCGAGTTCTTCTATTATGGGAACGAGATCCGGCACAACTTTTTCAAGGTATTCAAGAGGCCATTTCTCCAGTGCCTCGGCAAGGATTGTGTGATTTGTATAAGCACAGGTCTTGCTTACAACCTCGATAGCCTCGTCCATTGTGAAAGCTTTGTCATGCACAAGGATCCTGATAAGCTCGGGGATAACCATGGTAGGATGGGTATCGTTTATCTGGATCACGCAATAGTCGTACATGTGACGAAGGTCGTACTGCTTTTCTTTTAACTCCTTTAAGATAAGCTGAGCCGCATTGGAAACCATGAAATACTGCTGGTAGATTCTAAGCAAATTTCCGGCCTCATCCGAATCATCGGGATAAAGAAAGAGAGTAAGATTCTTCTCTATGTCGTTCTTGTCAAAGGTGATGCCGTTTTCGATGATGGACTCGTCAACGGAGTCAATATCGAACAGATGAAGCTTGTTGGTGCCGTTTCTGTATCCAACGATGTCGATATCGTAAAGTCTTGAGTTGATGGTCCTGTCTCCGAAGTGAACGGGAAAAGAAATTCCCGTGTCATGGAGCCAGTTCTTGTTCTCAAGCCACTTGTCGGGTTCAGCCTTCTGAAGGCGGTTCTTGAACACCTGCTTGAAAAGGCCGAAATGATAGTTGATACCGATACCGTCTCCCGAATAACCGAGAGTTGCGATGGAATCAAGGAAACATGCAGCAAGACGTCCGAGTCCGCCGTTACCCAGTGAAGGTTCGGGCTCGTACTCTTCGATTTCTGCAAGCTCCTTGCCGTTTTTCTCAAGGACTTCTTTTACCTTGTCGTAAAGTCCCATGTTAATGAGATTGTTGGATAAAAGCTTACCGATAAGGAACTCTGCCGAAATGTAGTAGACTTTCTTTTCCGAGCTGATGGGTGTGGAAAAAGAAGCCATGTTCTTGGTAAGCTCAAGTAAAATATAGTAAAGTTCCTTGTTGTCGCAGTCCTTTATGCTCTTGCCGTAAGCTTCCCCGGCTCTTGATTCAAGTTCTTTTTCCATGTTGAGGAGCATAACTTCCTGCTGCATTTCCGCTCTTAAACTCATATAAATCTCCTTGTGTTTCCCGATTAAGATCTGACAGTTTTATTATGATATTACGTCCAGGTACTCCATTCTCACGATCTCGTGAGGAAGTACGATCTCTCTGCCTTTGTTATTGCCTTCAAGTAAAGCTGCAAGCTCGCCCACGGCGGTCTCTGCGATCTTCTTGAAGTCCTGTCTTACCGTTGTCATCTGCTTGCCGGCGTAACCCATGAGTGAAATGCCGTCAAAGCCGCATACATGCTTGAATACATCCATTTCGGTAAGGGCTCTCATGGCACCAATTGCCATAAGGTCGGAAGCCGAAACTACCATGTCGTAGCTTTCTTTTTCATTAAAGATGACTTCACGTGCTTTCTTTTCGCTGAAATCCGCTCTGCGCACAAGGATCTCACAGCCCCGCTCCTCGGCGATCCTGTTCATTCCCGCAAGGCGGCCGTCCATTACGAAGGAATTCTCCTTGCCTGCGAGATAAAGAATGCGATGTGCCTGCACGGTTTCAAGCATCTTGGCTACCACGTCGTACTGAGCCGCACACTGGTCAACCCATACGGTGGAAGTTGAATCGTTCACTAAGGGAGCGTCCACAACTACCTTCTTGAATGTGGTGGTCTTTAAGAGCTCCAGCATGGTGTCCTCGTCCTTGGAAAGGCCGAATACCACAAATCCGCGAACGTTCTGGGAACGAAGATAGGTGATGATCTCGTCGATGGATTTGTTTCTGATCATGGAAACGAAAAGGGTCACAACGTCAAGATTCAGCTCTCTTGCCTTAACCAATGCACCTGCGAGATACTGCATGTCGATCTCGTCCACTGCGGACTGGGTTGTATCATTCATGATAAGAGCGATACGGCCGGGCTGCTTGGATGAAAGTGCCTGAGCTACTGCATTGGGTACAAAACCAAGTTCTCTGATGGCCTTGTTGACTTTCTTCTTGGTGGCCTCGCTGACATTGGGATAGTCGTTAACTACCTTGGATACGGTGGAAACTGCTACACCTGCACGCTTTGCTACATCTTTGATACCAATCATAATCTCCTCCCCTTGATCCGGCCGAGGGTACACTACGGCCTTGTGTTGGAAAACGTTTTCTGGTTTCATGGTATAACCGAAAACTTTTTTTGTCAATACCGAAATTTTACATAACGCCCTAAATGTGATATCATCAGATGAATCTATATTAAGTAAAAGGAACAGATCATGGATCCATATATGTATGAAGAATCTCGCCAGCGGATGATAAGACTGGCACGGAATTTCGGATTTGCGGCACTTATCTTTTCTTTTCTGTTTGCATCCTTCTTTCCGGTTATCATAGGATTTGCCTGCCTTTCCATGGTAGTTGCCTATCTTTCCAAGGGTAACCGCCCTGTGCTTGACAAGCAGGCCAAGGCCGGTGTGATCGCAGGAATCGTTGCCATTGTTGTGTCGGTTTCCATTTTTGCTTCCGGCATAATCAAGCTTTACAACGATGCGGAATACCGTGAGCAGTTCATTTCCATATCCGAAGCCCTTTACGGCGACGCTTACAAGGAGCTTTACGGTATCGATCTCGACGAGCTTTTCGGTTCGGTCTTCGGAGGTGGCACCAATGAATAATGATAGAACCCTCCGGGACTTAAAGGGCATTGCCAGAGGCCAGCTCATCGGGCGCTACGGCGTTGCGATCCCCGCTGTTTTACTCATCGCAGCCATCCAGTTTGTGGTCATTCTGATGTCGGAAGGCGGAAGCCCCGCAGGCTCCGTTTCCGCATATCTCCTTCGGTACGCCATATCACTTATAATCGACCTTCTCACCGGAATACTTTTCTACGGCCGCGCCTATTTCTTTTTAAAGGCCGCTAGATGCTCCGCTGAGCTTTCGGTTAAGGACGTGTTCACGGGATTTAAATCTAACATGGACAAGGCCATAATCCTTCAGGCCCCCTTCACGGCACTTGCATTTCTTTGCACCCTGCCGGTTGTGCTCATGAATCTTGGATTGATACCTTCGCCCTTTGTGAACTTCAGATTCACCCTTATACTTATGAACCTGATCCAGGTCGTGGTAATTCTGGTTGCTGACCTTTATTTGGGGCTTTCCTTCTATATACTTGCCGACAGTCCCGATATGGATGCACTTTCCGCGCTAAAAGAAAGCGTTCGCCTCATGGAGGGTCGCAAATTAAAGCTTGCGATTATGTGCTTAAGCCTTATTCCTCTTATGATTGGTGCGGCAATGGGACTTATGATCGGGCTTCTCTGGTTCGATGCATTTTTCAGGACTCTTATGGCTGATTTCTATCTGGATGCCAAGGGCGAGGAACTTAAGATACCGGGGAAAGATCCTTCGACTACGCTACGCTCCGCTCAGGATGACATGTAACGTTGAATAAATAAAGAGAAGGCGGCGAGCCTTCTCTTTTTATGGTTATGATCTATGTTCTGTTCTTTATCCTGTTTAGTTCTGTTCTTTGTCTTTCTTGTTGATCCACTTAAGATATTCGTTGATGAAAAGATCTATATCACCGTCCAGCACCGCTGTTGAGTTGGTGTTCTCCGCCTCGGTACGAAGATCCTTGACCATGGTGTAGGGCTGAAGCACGTAGGAGCGGATCTGGCTACCCCATGCTATGTCCTTAACGTCACCTCGAATATCCGAAAGCTTCTCGGCATTGGCTTCTTTTTTGAGAAGATAGAGCTTAGCCTTCAGCATCTGCATAGCCTTGTCCTTGTTCTGGTACTGGCTTCGCTCGTTCTGACACTGTACCACGATTCCTGTGGGGAAGTGAGTGATACGGATCGCAGAAGAAGTTTTGTTGACCTTCTGTCCGCCTGCACCTGAGGAACGGAATACGTCGATCCTTATATCCTCTTCGGGAATATCGATATCAAGATCCTCCTCGATATCGGGCATTACATCGATGGATGCAAAGCTTGTCTGGCGCTTGCCCTGAGCATTGAAGGGGGATATACGCACAAGTCTGTGTACACCCTTCTCTGATTTAAGATATCCGTAGGCATTAAGGCCGTCTATCTGAATGGTTGCGTTCTTGATGCCCGCTTCATCGCCTTCGAGATAATCAAGTACTTCAACGGAAAAGCCTTTCTTCTCGGCCCAGCGGTTGTACATACGATACAGCATGGAAACCCAGTCGTTGGCTTCCGTTCCGCCGGCACCGGAGTTAAGCTTGATGATGGCGTTACATTTGTCGTACTCCCCGTTAAGGAGATTGGCTATGCGCATCTCTTCGAAGGTCTCGATAAAAGAATCCGCTTCGGAACGAACCTCGTCACCGTAGGATTCGTCCGTTTCCTCGGCACCCATCTCGATAAGGGTGAGGATGTCATCGAACTGACCCTTAAGGGCTTTGTAGGAATCTCTGACGCTCTCAAGTCCCTTAAGTTCCTTCATGGTCTTGTTGGACTTGTCGGGATTGTCCCAGAAACCGGGAGCCTCAAGCTCCATGTGAAGCTCTTCGATACGTTTTTCTTTGTTCTCAAGGTCCAGAGAATGAGCCATTTCCTCAAGGGGCTCTTTGTATGTGAGTATTTCTGTTTTGATATTATCTAATAAAACCAAAATTTATATCCTCTTTCAGCTTTCACGGGTATCGCCACTTCACGTCCGTTCGGTGGCAGTACGTCAGGGCGCATCTTAAAATCACTTCGTGATTGCGCCCTTCCTGCCACAGCAATTCTTGTACTTAAGTCCCGATCCGCAAGGACAGGGATCGTTGGGATATATCTTGTTCTCTGCTTTCCTTACGGGACCCTTCTGTAAGGAATCATCCCTGTTGGTGCCCGTTACCTTGGCTGCGGGCTCACGCTCTACGGAGTTGCCCACTCTGATACGCATAAGTACCTGAACCGTGGTCTCTCTGATGTTCTCGGTCATATCCTCGAACATATCGTAGGCTGCATTCTTGTACTCCTGAACGGGATCCTTCTGGGCATAAGCCACAAGACCGATACCGTCTCTTAACTGAACCATATCATCGATATGAACCATCCACTTGCTGTCGATGGATTTAAGAAGAATGATGCGCTCCAGTTCTCTGATAAGCTCAGGCTGCGGGAATTCCGCTTCCTTAGCCTCGTAGGACTTGACTGCTTCTTCTTTTAACTGCTGCTTGAGTTCGTTCTTCTTGTGACCCCTGATCCTTTCAACGGTAATGGGCTGCAAGGGTATGATAGACAAAAGAAGCTGATTTAACTCAGGTAATGCCCAGTCGCTCTTGTTCTGATCGTCGTTGATGACCTGATCCACACATTTCTCAACAATGTCGGTGATCATCTTGTAGATAACGTCACGCATGCTCTCGCCTTCAAGAACGCGGCGACGCTCGGCATATATAATCTCACGCTGCTCGTTCATGACCTGGTCATACTCAAGCAGACGCTTACGGGTTTCAAAGTTACGTTCCTCGATCTTCTTCTGTGCACGCTCGATGGCCTTGGTAACCATGGGGTGCTGAATCTCCTGACCGTATTCAAGGCCCAGAGACTGGAACATTGACTTATAACGGTCGGAACCGAAAAGTCTCATAAGGTCGTCTTCCAAAGATACATAGAACTTGGAAACACCGGGGTCTCCCTGACGACCGGAACGTCCGCGCAGCTGATTGTCGATACGGCGGGACTCGTGACGCTCTGTACCGATAACCTTAAGACCGCCCAGCTCCTTAGCGCCTTCACCAAGCTTGATATCGGTACCA
>JAILHY010000025.1 GCA_024695575.1 Lachnospiraceae bacterium | reverse complement strand
TTGCAGGGCCTTTCCTTATGCGATAAAGGCTTCTTTTGCATCAGGCGAACCCACATATGAATTTAAGTCTCTAGTTTACAAATTGCATCAAAAAGGGATAGAATGTCTTTTGACGGTGTATTCGGACCTGTTTGAGTCTGCTGCCGATATTTGTGACGTACTCAGGTACTTTACGGAAACTTTCCATGTGGACGGCTTCAGGCTTGTGGGCAGTAACAGATTTGCCGACTGGATATACAAAGATCCTTTCCTAAAGGGTTCCAAGCTTATATTTGAAAATCCGGACCTTAACATGATAAGAGAGGAAGGCTTAAGACAATATCGCAATGTTTCGGTCATATCTTCCGAGTTTATCCGCCAGTCACGTCGTTTCCTTAAATCCGACGAGGAAACGGTTTCGTATATGAGTTATGCCGTAAGGGAGAATTCCAAGTATTATTCACCCATCAGGGATGTGACGGATTATGAAGGCTTTTCGCTTTATGATCTTTACTCCTATTCACGCAAGCATAACGATGCCAATAACGAAGATAACAAGGACGGAAGTAATTACAATTATTCCTGGAACTGTGGTGCCGAGGGCGAAACGGCAAGGCGGAGTGTTCAGGCTCTTCGTCTTAAACAGTGTAAGAATGCATTCCTTTTAATGATGCTTTCTCAGGGAACGCCCATGATCACTGCAGGGGATGAGTGCCTTAATACCAATTTTGGCAACAACAATCCCTATTGTCAGGATAATGAAACCGGCTGGGTTCTATACGGCAAAAAGAAAGCAAACAGAGATTTCCTTAAGTTTACGCAGAATCTCATTGCTTTTCGCAAAAGACATGTTATTCTTCACCAAAAGTCGGAGCTTATGCTCTTTGACTACATGTCCTGCAAGGTGCCGGATGTTTCTTTTCACTCATCCCTTGCATGGCGAATAGATCAGGATCCTACAGCCAGGGAGTTTGCGGTCCTTTATGCCGGCGAATATGCAAAGCAGTACACCGGTAAGGAAGAGGATTCCGTATACATTATCTATAATATGAACTGGGAGCCTTCCAGATTCGTGCTTCCCGTACAGGGGGACAAGGTTCGATGGCGACTCCTGTATTCAAGTGACGGAAGTACGGATGATTCTTTTGACGAATCAAAGGCAGTACTCGTTACCAAGGATTTCTACATGGCGGGAGAGCGCAGTATCTCTATATTATTGTTAAAGAAATAAACACGTTTCGGAGGTTTTATATGATAGACGATAAGAAAGTAATTTTCAGCGGAATGCAGGCAACGGGTAATCTGACACTGGGTAATTATGTCGGAGCCCTTAAGAACTGGATCACGCTTTGCAACGAATATGAGTGCTTCTTTTCGGTTGTGGATCTTCATTCCATTACGGTAAGACAGGATCCCGCCGAGTTAAGATCACGTGCCCGTAAGCTCCTTACGCTTTACATCGCAGCGGGTCTTGATCCCAAAAAGAACTGCATTTACTATCAGTCACATGTCAGCGCTCATGCAGAGCTTGCATGGATCCTTGACTGCTTTACCTATATGGGCGAACTTAACAGAATGACCCAGTTTAAGGATAAATCCGCCAAACACGCCGACAATATCAATGCAGGACTTTATACTTATCCTGTTTTGATGGCTGCTGACATTCTTCTTTATCAGGCGGACGTTGTGCCTGTAGGTAAGGATCAGCTTCAGCACCTTGAGATAACAAGAGATATCGCCCAGAGATTTAATGCAGTATACGGCGATGTATTTACTATTCCGGAGCCTTATCTTGGCAAGGCGGGAGCAAAGATCATGTCCTTGCAGGATCCTACCAAAAAGATGAGTAAATCCGATGAAAACCTTAATGCAAGCATTTACCTTATGGACGATAAGGATACCATTATCCGCAAGTTTAAGCGTGCGGTTACCGATTCCGAGGGTATGATACAGTACCGTGACGAGCAGCCCGGTATCAAGAACCTTATCGATATCTACGGAGCCTGCACAGGTAAAACACCCGAGGAAACCGTTAAGGAATTCGACGGCAAGGGTTACGGGGACTTCAAGATCGCTGTTGGTGAAGCCGTTGCCGAACTTCTTGTTCCTTTACAGGACCGTTTCCATGAACTTGAGAAGGATAAGGCCTTCATCGATTCCATAATCAAGGATAATGCTGAAAAAGCAAACTATTACGCTACCAAGACTTTGCGTAAGGTTCAGAAGAAAGTCGGCTTTCCCGAGAGGATCAGATAATAGATGTTAAAGAAATTGATTATCCTTCCTGCGCTTTTATTGTTTTGCCTGATATTTGCGGGAGGATGTGGCGAAAAACAGCTCAGGATCTATACACCCTGTGAATATTTCAGCCCCGAAGTTATAGATACTTTTGAAAAGTTCTACGGAGTAAAGATCTCGGTGGACTATTACAATGCCAACGAGACCCTGTATTCAAAGCTTGAGGCAGGGGCGGTTTATGACATCCTTATCCCTTCCGATTACATGATCGAAAGACTTGCCAAAGAAGGATATCTTGAACCTCTTAACAAAAGGAAATTAACGAATCTTTCTAAGATCGATCCTGCTTTGTTACAGTCTCCCATGAATCAGTACGACCCCCTATCGGAGTATTCCGTTCCATATTCCTGGGGTTCCGTTGGACTAATTTACAATCCGGACAAGATATCCGAAAGTGAAGTGGAAGAGAAGGGCTTTGATATTCTTTTGGATGAGAAGTTAAAGGGAAGAGTCTATCTTTACGATTCGGAACGTGATATGTTCATGATCGCGTTAAAGTCCCTTGGATACTCTGCCAATACTTCAGAAGATTCCGAGATAAAGAAGGCGGTTGAGTGGCTTCATACCGTTATTCATAATAACAGACCCACCATTGTGACCGATGAGATGATCGACGGTCTCATTAACGGACGTAAAGACATTGCGGTCGGATTTAGCGGCGATGCTGCAAATATCATAAGCCACAATCAAAATATGCGGTTCTTCATGCCTGAAAGCGGCACCAATATTTGGGTGGATGCAATAGTTATTCCAAGGAATTCACGCAATATCGATATTGCCCATGATTTTATAGATTATGTACTGGGATATGAAGCATCTGTTAAGAATGCGGAGTATTCGGGTTATCCCGCCGCAAATACAGAAGCCCTCCATCATTTAACGACAGAGGGCGGTATGTTTGAAAATAATGAAGCTTATCTTCCGAGACTCTCCTATGAAAAGGATGAGATGTACAGGGATAACGAGTTTCTTAAGATGCAGCTTTCGGAACTATGGTTTAAACTTAAGAACTGATCACGACAGAGCCAGGAATATGATGCAGTTGGGTTTCTCAACCTTCATTTCCGGGCCGTTCATTATAAGGGTTCCTTTTTGAAGATCCACGTAAAAGAATGTCATGGTGTTTGACTCGTGGGTTAAGGAAACCAGGAATCTGTTGTTAGGAAAGAGGGTAGCGTCCTTAGGATATTCACCGCTTACTGGAAGGCACAGGAGTTTATGCAACGTGCCTTCTTTTTCTATTTCGTAAAGACTTGCTGAATTATCACCTGCATTGGTGGTGACAATATACTTGTAATCGGCTGAGATATTGAGTGCACTTGCGGCCGAACCAGATGCGTGGTAATCATTTAATGTGCTGATGGTCTGTATCTTTTCGAAATAAGGCTGATTGCCTCTGTCCTCGTATTTGTATACATCGATATAGCATTTAAGTTCGTGCACGATATAGATGGTCTTTCCGTCCTTGGAAAGCTTGATGTGTCTAGGCGCCGATTCCTGCTCGGAACGGATAATATCCACAAGTTTAAGCTTCCCTGTTGTGTGGTTAAGGGAATAAACATTAACGTGGTCCATTCCAAGATCTGCTGCCAGAAGGTACTTGTCATCTCTGGTCATTTTAACGCAGTTAACGTGTGGATGGAAATTACGCTCGGCAACGATTCCCATTCCTTTTAAATAGATTTCGTCGGTGATATTGCCAACGGATCCGTCATCGTTTAAGCGAAGAGCGGTGATCTTGCCGTCATGATAGCCTGCAACAAAAAGAAACTTGTCATCATAGGAAGTGGACAGATAGCATCCGCGCATTCCGTTAATGGACTGCATGTTAAGCTTGGCAAGCAGACCGTCCTTTTTGATTTTGTAGCTCTCTACACCAAGGTCCGTAATTGAATAAAGAAACTTATCATTGTGAGACATGGTGATATATGAAGAATTGGAGATGGCAACGCGATCCTTCTCTGTAAAGCGTCCGCGGGTCATATCCACATCGTAGATGGATATTCCGAATTTATTACCCTGGGTATAACTTGAAACATAAGCGACATATTTCTTTGACGGCATATATTGCCTCCTTGTTTGTGCTTTTTCTATATCATTATATCATATTATATTAGTGACGAGTTAATTTCAACCAAAAGGAAACCGGTAATCAAAACAAATTATCTGTATTGTTATGGCCTGTATATGTGCTATAATTATATGGCAATTTGGAGTATTATACACATTTATGAAACGCTCATTTAAAGAAAAGGCCGTTTTTACAGCGGTTAAAGTATCTAAAAAGTGCATAATCCTTAAGCCCGCGGCCTATTTTATACTCGGAGTAGTGCTGGGGGTCTATAGGCTTTGCACCTACTTTTATCTGAATGGGAAGCGTTATATAGCGGCTCTTGTGGGACTTACATTTTTCTTTATGAGCTCAAGCTTTACTACTCTTGATAAGTCTGTTGAGAATAACGTTTATCTTGACAGCGCCACCCCTGTAGAAGAAACGGTACAGCAGGAGGTTAAGCAGGAGACTGTTATCGATCCGGTTCAGGAAACGGTTCCTCTTGTTGTAAATGTTGATTATTCTGACATCCTGGATGACGTTGATCCTAACGGTGAAGATTCAACGGATGCCTCCGAGCAGTTCTCAATTGATGAGATCGAAGTTGATGCAGATACCGATATTGTGGGAGATACTTCTTCTTTTGACAAGAACGCGTGGTATCTGATCTTAGTCAACAAGACTCATCCCATTCCAGATGATTATAAGGTCAAGCTTGCCACCATCAAAGGAAATCTTCAGTGTGACGAGCGCGTTTTAAAACCTCTTCTTGATATGCTTAACGCAGCCAAGAAGGACGGCGTCAATATATATGTTACTTCGCCTTATCGTAGCGGCGAGCTTCAGCAGACACTCTTTAACAAGCGTATCAGGATTTTAATGGAAAATCACGGTTATTCCTATGTTGATGCTTACAAAGCCGTTTCACAGAAGGTTATCGTTCCGGGCACCAGTGAGCACCAGCTTGGAATGTGTTTCGATATAGTTACGGATTATCACAAGACTCTTGACTTTGAGTTTGCCAATACACAGGCCGGTAAATGGCTTGTAAAGCACTGTGCTGAGTACGGCTTTATTCTTCGTTATCCCCGCGGTAAGGAGGATATTACCGGTATTGAGTTTGAGCCCTGGCACTTCAGGTTCGTGGGTGTCGAGGCTGCAGAGTATATTATGGAGCACGGTATAACTCTCGAAGAGTTTCTGGAAGGATTATAGAATATATGAATTTTGACATTATAAAGAAGGAAGGCGCCGCCAAGCGCGGCGTTTTTCATACTGTTCACGGGGATATTCAGACTCCGGTTTTCATGAATGTGGGTACCGCGGCTGCAATCAAGGGAGCTGTGGCAACTACTGATCTTTACGATATCGGAACACAGGTTGAACTATCAAATACCTATCATCTTCATGTGCGTCCCGGTGACAGACTCATTCATGATCTTGGCGGTCTTCACAAGTTTATGAACTGGTCAAGGCCTATTCTTACCGATTCGGGCGGCTTTCAGGTATTTTCCCTTGCGGGACTTCGAAAGATCAAAGAAGAAGGTGTTACCTTCCATTCGCATGTTGACGGCCGGATCATTTTCATGGGTCCCGAAGAAAGCATGCAGATTCAGTCTAATCTTGCTTCTACAATTGCTATGGCATTTGATGAGTGCCCTTCAAGCGTAGCTGAGAAGTCTTATGTTCAAAAGAGTGTTGAACGCACCACCAGATGGCTTGAGCGCTGCAAAAAGGAAATGGAAAGACTTAACGGTCTACCTGATACCATCAACAAGCAGCAGATGCTCTTTGGTATCAATCAGGGCGGTGTTTACGAGGATATCAGAATTGAGCATGCGAAAATAATTTCCGAGTTTGACCTTCCCGGATATGCCATAGGCGGTCTTGCGGTTGGTGAATCCCACGAGGAAATGTACAGGATAATCGAGGAGACCGTTCCTTATCTTCCCGGTAACAAGCCTGTTTATCTTATGGGAGTCGGTACTCCTGCCAATATTATTGAAGGGGTATACAGAGGGATTGACTTTTTTGACTGTGTATATCCTTCACGTAACGGTCGTCACGGCCATCTTTACACTCATTTTGGCAAGATCAACCTCTTTAACGCCAAGTATGAAAAGGACGAAAGCCCTATAGAGGAAGGCTGTCAGTGTCCTGCCTGCAAGTCGTATTCAAGAGCGTACATTAGGCATCTTCTTAAGACCAAAGAAATGCTTGGCATGCGCCTTTGCGTGCTTCATAACCTTTACTTTTACAATAATCTGACCCGCGAGATCAGAGAAGCACTTGATGAGGGCAGATTTGAGGCCTACAGAAAAGAGGCTTTAGATAATCTTAATGTTTTAAAAGAATAATCTGTTGCGTTAACCCGCTAAATTATGTATTATTGAATGGAGTAAAATCCAAGGAGGATTAATATGACTACAGTACTTACCACGGCAGCCGAGGCTTCGCCTACAGCCGGACTCATCAGCATGCTGATCTCTTTTGTGATTCTTGGTGTGTTCTTTTACTTTATCATCATCAAGCCGCAGAAGAAGGAACAGAAAAGAATGAGCACCATGCTTTCAAGTCTTGAGATCGGAGACAGCGTTCTTACCAACAGCGGTTTCTACGGCGTTGTTATCGATATCACGGATGATACGGTGATCGTTGAATTTGGCAGTAACAAAAACTGCCGTATTCCGATGCAGAAATCTGCCATTGCACAGGTAGAGAAAGCAAATCAGCAGTAATTTTGTTAAGAACGTATGGATTGTTATTATCCGTGCGTTCTTTTTTTGTATCAACTTAACATTGAAATTTACCCAAAGATAATATATCATTAATTTCATACTGTACTACGTTAAATTCTTAAAATGTTTAAAGGACAGGTTATGAAATATAATATTACATGCATTCCGGGTGACGGAATAGGGCCGGAGATAGTAGCTGAGGCCAAGAAAGTTCTTGAGGTAACGGGCAGAAAGTTCGGACACGAATTTGCTTTTACGGACATTTTAATGGGTGGAGCATCCATAGACGTTCACGGAGTTCCGCTTACAGACGAGGCCATCGAAACAGCCAAGGCTGCCGACGCGGTTCTTATGGGCTCTATCGGAGGTGATACCAATACTTCACCCTGGTACAAGCTTGAACCCTCAAAGCGGCCCGAAGCAGGTCTTCTTAAGATCCGTAAGGCTTTGGGACTTTTTGCTAACCTTCGTCCGGCATTTCTTTATGATGAGTTATCCTCTGCCTGCGTGTTAAAGAAAGAGATCTGCGACAGGGGTATCGATCTTATAATCGTTAGAGAACTTACCGGCGGACTGTACTTCGGAGAGCGTAAGACCTACGAAGAGAACGGCATCCGCACCGCCGTTGATACTTTGAAATATGACGAATCCGAGATAAGAAGGATTGCAATTCGCGCCTTTGAGATTGCGGGCAAGCGTCGTAAGAAGATCACAAGCGTTGATAAGGCTAACGTTCTTGATTCTTCAAGACTCTGGAGAGCGGTAGTTAACGAGGTTGCCAAGGATTACCCTGATGTGACCGTTGAACATATGCTTGTTGATAACTGCGCAATGCAGCTTGTAAAGGATCCTTCACAGTTTGATGTGATACTGACGGAGAACATGTTTGGTGACATTCTTTCAGATGAAGCCAGCATGATTACCGGATCCATCGGAATGCTTTCAAGCGCAAGTCTTAATGAAACGGGCTTTGGATTATATGAGCCAAGTCACGGATCCGCACCTGACATTGCGGGTAAGAACATAGCCAATCCTATTGCAACCATTCTTTCCGCGGCAATGATGTTAAGATTCAGTCTTAACCTTCAAAAAGAAGCTGATGCCATCGAGGCAGCCGTTAAAACAACCCTTACTGAAGGCGTAAGGACCAAGGATATCGCAGCCGCCGGTGAAGAAACTGTCAGCTGCAGTAAAATGGGAGATATTATAGCATCTCATATCTGATAAGGAGAATTTCATGAATTCTGATAACGTTAAAACAGGAACAGCACAGGCACCACACAGAAGTCTCTTTAATGCTCTCGGATTTACGGAAGAAGAAAGAAAGCGCCCCATGATCGGTATTGTTTCTTCTTACAACGAGATAGTTCCGGGACATATGAATCTTGATAAGATCACGGAAGCCGTTAAGACAGGAGTTGCAATGGCCGGCGGTACTCCCGTTGTTTTCCCCGCAATTGCTGTTTGCGACGGTATTGCCATGGGACATATCGGAATGAAATATTCTCTCGTAACAAGAGATCTTATCGCCGATTCCACCGAATGTATGGCTATCGCGCATCAGTTTGACGGACTTGTAATGATCCCCAACTGTGACAAAAACGTTCCCGGTTTGTTGATGGCTGCGGCAAGAGTTAATATTCCCACCATTTTCGTATCAGGCGGTCCTATGCTTGCCGGACATGTAAAGGGTCAGAAGAGAAGCCTTTCAGCTATGTTTGAAGCCGTAGGATCTGTAGCTGCCGATAAGATGACAATGGATGAGCTTTGTGAATTTGAAGAAAAGGTTTGTCCTACATGCGGAAGCTGCTCAGGTATGTACACCGCCAATTCCATGAACTGCCTTACAGAGGCTATCGGAATGGGACTTCGCGGCAACGGAACGATCCCTGCGGTTTATTCCGAGAGGATCCGTCTTGCAAAGCATGCCGGAATGCAGATCATGGAACTTGTTAACAAAAATATAAGACCCAGGGATATACTTACCGAGAAGGCATTTTTGAATGCTCTTACGGTGGATATGGCTCTTGGTTGTTCCACCAATACAATGCTTCATCTTCCTGCTATTGCGCATGAAGCAGGTGTTAATATCGATCTTTCCATAGCTAACGATCTTTCAGCCAAAACACCTAACCTTTGTCATCTTGCTCCCGCTGGTCCTACTTATATGGAGGATCTTAACGAAGCCGGCGGCGTATATGCTGTGATGAAGGAACTTACGAAAAAGAATCTTCTTTTCACTGATCTTATCACTGTTACGGGTAAGACAGTTGGTGAAAACATCGCTGGTGCAGACAATCTTGACACGAATGTCATAAGGCCTGTTGAGAATCCTTATTCAGAGACCGGCGGTATTGCGGTACTTAAGGGTAATCTTGCTCCTGAAGGCTCCGTTGTAAAGCGTTCAGCCGTTGTTCCTGAGATGATGGAACATACAGGTCCCGCAAGAGTGTTTGACTGCGAGGAGGATGCCATTGCAGCCATTAAGGGCGGCAAGATAGTTGCCGGTGATGTAGTGGTCATCAGATACGAAGGTCCTAAGGGCGGTCCCGGAATGAGAGAAATGCTCAATCCTACATCGGCTATAGCCGGAATGGGGCTTGGAAGTTCAGTTGCTCTTATTACGGACGGACGTTTCTCAGGCGCATCAAGGGGCGCAAGTATCGGACATGTTTCTCCCGAAGCGGCTCTTGGCGGTCCCATTGCTTTTGTAAAAGAAGGAGATATGATCCATATTGATATCCCTGCCAACAAGCTGGAAGTTCTGGTGGATCCTACCGAATTCGAAGCTCGAAAGAAAGACTTTAACCCCAGAAAGACTGATATAAAGAACGGATATCTTTTAAGATACAGGGAACTTGTAGGTAGCGCATCTGAAGGCGCTATTTTGAAAGTCCCCACGAAGGAATAGGTGATCTATGTTACTTACAGGTGCAGAAATAGTTATAGAGTGTCTTAAAGAACAGGGAGTTGATACCGTATTCGGTTATCCGGGCGGTACCATTCTCAATGTATATGATGCTTTGTACAATCATTCCGAGATCAAACACATTCTTACAAGTCACGAGCAGGGTGCTGCACACGCAGCTGACGGTTATGCACGTTCTACAGGCAGGGTAGGGGTATGTATGGCTACATCCGGCCCCGGAGCCACCAATCTTGTAACGGGTATTGCTACAGCATATATGGATTCTGTTCCTCTGGTAGCAATTACTGCGAACGTTGTTCTTCCCTGGCTTGGCAAGGATACCTTCCAGGAGGTTGACATTGCTGGTGTTACAATGCCCATCACCAAGCATGGCTATATCGTAAAGGATGTTAAAGAACTTGCAGATACTATCCGGAAAGCTTTCTTTATCGCCAAATCAGGTCGTCCCGGCCCGGTGCTTGTCGATATTACCAAGGATGTAACCGCAAACAAGTGTGAATATACACCTAAGAAGGCAAAGGGTATCGAGCGCATTAACAAGTTTACTGACGATGATGTTAATAAGGCTCTTAAGCTTATCAATGCATCAAAGAAGCCTTTTATCTATCTTGGTGGCGGTGCTGTTTTATCAGGAGCATCTGCCGAAGTTGCTGAATTTGCCGGGTTAATCGATGCTCCCGTATGCGATACCCTTATGGGTAAGGGTGCTTTTGATGCTTACGATGAAAGATATACCGGAATGATCGGCATGCACGGAACCAAGGCATCCAATCTTGGCGTAAGCGAATGCGATCTCCTTATTGCTCTCGGCGCAAGATTTTCAGACCGCGTTGTGGGTAACGTTAAGACCTTTGCAAGTAAGGCCAAAGTTATACATATTGATATTGATGCGGCTGAAATAGACAAGAACATCAAAACCACAGCAAGTCTTGTGGGTGACCTTAAGGATGCTCTTAAGAAGCTTAACTCCATGCTTTCCAAGTGCGATCACAAAGAATGGATGGATCACATTAAGGAACTTAAGGCCAAATATCCTCTTGGTTACGATAAGAGCAGACTTACATGTCCTTTCGTGATAGAAGAGATAGACAAAGTTACAAAAGGAAATGCCATCATCACTACCGATGTTGGTCAGCACCAGATCTGGGCATCTCAGTTTTATCATTACACTAAGCCCAGAACTTTCCTTTCATCAGGCGGACTCGGTACCATGGGATACGGACTTGGAGCCTGCATAGGTGCGCAGGTCGGTAATCCGGGTAAGATCTGTATCAATATTGGCGGCGACGGATGTTTCAGAATGAACATGAATGAGCTTGCCACAGCTTCAAGATTTGATCTTCCCATAATTCAGGTTATCATCAACAACCACGTGCTTGGAATGGTAAGACAGTGGCAGACCCTTTTCTACGAGGGCAGATATTCACAGACCGTGCTTAATGATAAGGTTGATTACTGCGTAGTAGCCAAAGGACTTGGCTGTGATTCTTACAGAGTCACCAAGAAAGAAGAATTTGCTCCCGCATTAAAGGAAGCAATCAAGAATAAACGTCCTGCAGTGATCGAATGTGTTATTGATGAAGATGATAAAGTTTTCCCTATGGTTCCCAGCGGAAAGCCCCTGAGTGAAGTTTTTGACGAGACTGATTATAAAGACGGTAAATAATGCGAACTAAGATTTCAGGCTTCTTTTTAAAGATAATTCTCATATCCTTTATTGCACTTGCGGCACTTTATTTCCTTGCAGCATTCAGGTATTGGCACGGCTTTCAGTACGGAACGAGGATCAACGGCCTTAACTGTGCGGGTATGAGTATCACGGAAGTAAGCCAAAAGCTTTCTTCTGAATCATTGACCAAAGATTTAACCGTGACCTTTCCTGATGGTAGCTGGTACGTGATCAAAGCCGAGGATATTTCTTTTTCAAAGAACTATGACTTTGCGCTCAGTATGATCAGTGATTCGCAGAATACCGAGAATAACCCATTATTATGGGGAAAGAAGCTCTTTTCAAGTGCCAATGACTGGGATTTTGATCCTATCATTTCTTTTGACGAAGAAAAGCTAAAAGAAACACTTTCAGGATGCGATTTTGTAAAGAATAATGCTGATCCCGGAGATGTGGTAGTAGAGATTGTCAAGGTTGACGGTGTATATTCACTTTTAAATACCGCAAGGACCTATATTGATTTCACGAAGGTCTGTGATTATGTGTGCGAAAGCCTTAAGAGCGGTAAAGTAGACATCACGGTTCCCGATTCTGTTTATATTGAACCTGTCTTAACTGACGGAGATCTTGCAACACTTGATCTTTGGAAGGATATCGAGGCGTTTATTGAACCAAAGCTTGTATACGACATGGGTGACGAGAATATAGTTCTTGATTCTGCATTTCTTTCGTCCCTTCTTACTTTTGAAAATGGTCTGAGAGACCGGGATGGAAAGATTCTTTTTGACAAAGAAAAGCTTATTTCCTTTATAGACAAGGTTTGTGACACATATGACACATCTGAAGGAGCCAGGACTTTCACAAGCATCAACGGGGAAGTAAAGACTCTTGAAAAGAACTACTACGGAACTTTAATTGACAAACAGGCGGAAGAGGAATACATCGTAAGGGCCGTAGCAGACAATGTAAAAGAAACCCATATTCCCAAGTACATTAAGGAAGCCTATCACAGAGGCATTAATGATATAGGCCCTACAAGGATAGAAATAGATCTTACCAGACAGAAGCTTTATTACATCAAAGACGGTAAGGTTGATGTAGAATCCGATGTGGTTACGGGTAATCCAAATACGCTTCATGCTACCGGAGAGATGGTCACAAGCGTTCAGAAACTTTCGAAAGATACTTACCTTAGAGGTGAAGGATATCGTTCTTTTGTAAAGTACTGGATCGCTGTTTATAAAAACACCATCGGTATCCATGATGCTTCATGGCAGAAAGCATTTGGCGGCAATCGCTACCTCACACATGGTTCCAAAGGCTGTATCAATGTGCCGGAAGACGTGGCCAGGGATCTTTATTCCAAGGTCGATGTCGGAATGCCGGTATTGATATATAAATGACCAATTATCCTATAAGGATACAATATATTACAGGGAGGATGAGAAATTGGGCAGAGTGTTTAACTTTTCAGCAGGACCGGCCATGATGCCGTTACCTGTACTCAAGGAGATTCAGAAAGAACTTTTGGATTACAAAGGAAGCGGTATGAGCGTAATGGAAATGTCTCACAGATCCAAGGTTTTCCAGCAGATAGCTGATGAAGCCGAGGCGGATCTTCGTGAACTTATGGGCATTCCCGATAATTACAAAGTACTGTTTATCCAGGGCGGGGCAACTCTTGAGTTTTCTATGATCCCCATCAATCTTTGCAAAAACGGTGTATTTGATTATATCGTTACCGGTGCATGGAGTAAGAAGGCCATGACCGAAGCAAAGAAATTCGGTCGTGTTAATGTGATTGCATCAAGTGAAGACAGAAATTACAGCTATATTCCCGATTGTTCCGATCTTCCTGTTGATGATGACGCCGATTACGTTTATATCTGTGAAAACGAAACGATCCACGGAACCACATATCAGAAGCTTCCCAACACCAAGGGTAAGATCCTGGTTGCGGATCAGTCATCTATGTTCCTTAGTAAACCCTGTAATGTAAGCGACTACGGCCTTATTTATGCCGGTGTTCAGAAGAATGTTGGACCTGCGGGACTTGCAATTGTGATCATCCGCGAGGACCTCATTAAGACAGATCTTCCCGAGAATGTGCCGATTTATTTAAGATATTCAACTCATTCCGAAAACGGAAGCATGTATAATACTCCCAACTGCTGGGCTATTTACTGCTGCGGCAAGGTATTTAAGTATCTTAAGTCCATCGGTGGCCTTGAAGCCATGGCTAAGCTTAACAAGGAAAAAGCTCAGGTTCTTTACGATTTCCTTGATCAGAGCAAGATGTTTAACGGAACCGTAGACAAAGAGTTCAGATCTCTTATGAACGTTCCTTTTGTTACTGCTTCAGCAGAATCCGATGCCGAGGTTGTTGCTGCAACAAAGGCTGCAGGATTTGATAATCTTAAGGGTCATAAGAGCGTTGGAGGACTTCGTGCTTCCATCTATAATGCAATGCCCATCGAAGGAGTCAGAGCTTTGGTAGACTTCCTTAAGAAATACGAGGAGGAACATGGAAATGTTTAAATACAGCTGCTTAAACCCTATCTCAAAGGTGGGACTTGACTGCTTTTCAGATAATTACGTTAAGACAGATGATGTTAACGAGGCTGAGGGTATACTTGTCCGCAGTGCTGTAATGCACGAAATGGAGTTTTCCGATAACCTTCTTGGTGTGGCAAGAGCAGGTGCCGGAGTTAACAATATTCCTCTTGATGCTCTCGCAAAGAAGGGTGTTGTGGTATTCAATACCCCCGGTGCCAATGCCAACGGTGTTAAAGAACTTGCAATTGCAGGTATGCTTCTTGCATCACGTGATGTTGTGGGCGGTATTGATTTTGTAAAAGAAAACAAGGCTGATGAGAACATCGCCAAAGTAGTTGAAAAGGGTAAGGGAAAGTTCGCCGGAACTGAAGTTCTTGGAAAGAAGCTTGGTGTTATCGGTCTTGGAGCCATCGGCGGGCCTCTTGCCAATGCTGCAATTGCTCTCGGAATGGATGTTTATGGCTGCGATCCTTATATTTCCGTTGAAGCTGCATGGAATCTTTCTAAAGAGATCCACCATGTAAAGACCAGAGAAGAGATCTATCAGACCTGTGATTACATTTCGGTTCACGTTCCCCTTATCGAGAACGATGATCCTCTTGTAAACACCAAGAAGATGATCAATAACGAAACCATTGCCATGATGAAGGACGGAGTTATTATTCTTAACTTTGCCCGTGATCTTCTTGTGGATGACGAGGCGATGGAAGAGGCTCTTAAGAGCGGCAAGGTTCGTAAATATGTAACCGATTTCCCTAATCCCAAGTCCGCAAACATGGAGGGTGTAATAGCTATCCCTCATCTTGGAGCTTCAACCGAGGAGTCCGAAGATAACTGTGCAAGAATGGCAGTTAAAGAGCTTGTTAATTATCTTGAGAACGGTAACATCGTTAATTCTGTCAATTATCCCGCCGTTGATATGGGACGCTGCACCAATGCCGGTCGTGTTGCGATCTACCACAAGAATATCGCCAACATGATCACACAGTTTACGGCTGCTTTCGGTGAAGCCGGTATCAATATTTCCGATATGGTGAACAAATCTCGCGGAGAGATCGCATATACCATGCTGGATGTTGAAAAGCCCGCAAGCGATGAGATTGTAAAAAGATTAAAGAGCATTGACGGTGTGTTCAGAGTAAGAGTTGTAAAATAATGAAAGGCGGCCTCAGGCCGCCTTTTTAAAACTTTTCGAATTCCATGTAATCGCCGTATTTGTCCATGTGTCCGAGAGTACTTTGGAATTTCTTTTCATTTTCCGCTGACATAAATGATGCTGCATCCATATATCGGATGAAGATATCCTCGCTGGTGGTATTCAGTTCCTTTGCAAGTTCTTCCATAACTGGCTTTAATTTCTCAAGCTGAAAGGAGATCTGCACTTTCTGAGGATCGATGCCGTCAAGAACCTTGTCGGCATATTCACTTACTTTATCATAAATGTATTTATCGTTCTGTTCCATATTAGCCTCCTTGGAATGATAGAATAAATTATATCACTATAAATTGTAAGTGACAATCAATGTTAAAATTGATAAAATCATATTATAAATATTCAATTGGAGTTTAGCCATGTCAGTTATTCGTCCATTCAATGCGATCATACCGAAGAGAGATATTCTGTCGAAGGTTTCGGCTCTTCCTTATGATGTTTTTTCTTCTGACGAAGCCCGTGCCATCGCAGATAATAATCCACTTTCTTTTTTGCGTATAGATCGCCCCGAGATCAATTTCGACAAGGGTACGGATATTTATGATCCCAAAGTTTATGTTAAGGCCAAGGAGATATTCACCAAAGCTATAGAACGCGGCGATTTTGTAAAAGATGAAAACCCTTGCTTTTATATTTACAGACTGACTATGGACGGCTGTGTTCAGACCGGGCTTGTTGCCCTTGCCAGTGCCGAAGAGTATCTTAAGGGCACTATCAAGAAACACGAAAACACACGTAAGGACAAGGAAGACGACAGGATCAGGCATGTTGACACTCTTAATGCCCAGACAGGTCCGATCTTTCTTGCATATAAGGCTCAGAGAGCTATATCGGATGTTATTGATTCCTTTATCGGTAAGTACAGTCCATTTTTTGATTTTACCGAGGATAATGTGAGGAATGAAGGCTTCAGGATTGATGATCCCGATGATATAAAGATCATTTCCATGCTTTTTGAAAAGGTGGACAGGCTATATATTGCCGATGGTCATCACCGCTGCGAAAGCGCGGCCAAGGTATATCTTAAGCGAAAAGAATCAGGAAAGAGCGTTGATGACGGCTTTCTTAGTGTTATTTTCCCGGATGAAGAGCTTAAGATCATGGATTATAACAGAGTTGTTAAGAGCCTTAACGGAATGACGGAAGATGAGCTGATTGAGAAGGTTTCAGGCAATTTTGATGTGACACTGAGAGATTACAACGAAGACAAGCCCGCCAAAAAGGGCGATATCTATATGATACTTAAAGATCGGGAGTTTCTTTTACGGTTAAAGAAAGATATTGTTGCTTCCGGCCCTGTCGAAAATCTTGACGTGGAGATATTGCAGAAATACCTGTTAGAGCCAATATTCGGGATAAAGGATCCAAAGACCGATAAGAATATCGATTTCGTGGGTGGTATTCGGGGCGTTTCCGAGCTTATTGACCGTGTTAAGAATGGCGCGGGAGTTTCTTTTGCAATGCATCCCACATCCATGGATGAGCTGTTTAACGTGGCGGACGCAGGACTTCTGATGCCGCCAAAGTCCACCTGGTTTGAACCCAAGCTTCGAAGCGGTATATTTATGTATGAGATTTCCTAATTCAGTTGAATGACGATAAGGAGAGCATCAGTTATGGAAAACAAGCTTTATAAACTTATGAACTGGCCTGAGATCGAAAGCATTGTTTATTCAGAGTGCAGTAATCCGGAAACTATCCTCGGTTGCCACCAGGTGCCGGGCGGAAACCTTGTTCAGGCGTTTTTCCCGGGAGCGGACGAGGTGATCATTCATGATCTTAAGACAGATAAAGAATACAAAGCAGAGTGCGTGGATGAAGAAGGCTTTTATGCCGCGCTGATCCCTGTTAAGGGTGTGTTCAACTACGATTATCATATTAATAGCGGCGGTAAAGTTAAGGTTTGCCCTGAGGTTTATAAGTATGTACCCGAATTCTGGGGTGATCTTTCCGAGAAACTTGATGCGGGTATTCTTTATGATGCCTACAGGTATTTCGGGGCTCATTTCTGCGAGCGTAAAGGGGTACTTGGAACTGAGTTCATGACCTATGCTCCGGGAGCAGAGCGCGTTTCCGTTGTGGGTGATTTCAATAACTGGGACGGCCGTGTTCATCAGATGAGCAGGATAGATGACAGAGGAGTCTTTGGCATATTTATCCCCGGTCTTTCCAAGGGAACTCTTTACAAGTTCGAGGTTAAGCTTTTAAGCGGCCTTACTTTCTTAAAGCGCGATCCTTACGCAGTATGCATTGAAAAGGGTGACGGTGACGCTTGTGTCGTTTCGTCCGAAAACAAAACGGACAAGCATGCCTATAAAAGAACGAATACCGGCGATCGGTTTTCTGTTTTAAGCGTGGGACGAGATGTTTTTGCCGATTCCGGAAGACCGGTTTCCGAAATAGCAGATGACTTGATTTCTTCTGCGAAGGAAAAGAGCTTTGATATGATCCTTTTCCCTGATCTTACGAAATGTGACTTTAAGAACGTTACTGATCATGGGACAGTTTCTTTCTTTGCGACCAATCCGGAACTGATTTCTCTTTCAGAGTTAAAAGAACTTACGGACATTTTGCATAAGAATTCATTTAAAGTGATCGGTACCGTCAATCCCTCCCGTTTCATTGCTGATAACGGCGGATTGAGAGGATATGACGGCACAAGACTGTTTGAAGGCAATGAAAAGGAGATAGGCGACAGGCTTAATTTTGATTTTTCCAAGCCCTATGTCCGAAACTACCTTATCAGCGTATGCGATTATTATGTGAATGAGTTAAGCCTTGACGGATTGACCGTTGGAGGCATGGACAGGATCCTTTATCTTGATTACGGTAAATTTGACGGCGAGTGGATCCCCAATATATACGGCGGAAACGAAAACCTCAACGGAATTGAGTTTATCAAGCATTTAAACTCGATTCTTCACAAGCGTTATCCCAAGATTATTACAATAGCAAAGGATTCTTTTGTATCTAATACACTTACCCTGCCCCTTGATGAAGGCGGACTGGGCTTTGATTACAAGCTTCACACCCAGTTTGACAGGGATCTTGTAAAGTATATGGAACGAGATGTAAGGAATCGCTCTTACAATCATTTTGAACTTACTTACAGTCCCGTATACATCTACTGCGAGCGGTTTATTCTTTCTTTACTGAACGATAATTACGGAGAGACTGCATTTGATCTTGCGGGCCGTTTTCCTTTTAACGAGACTGACAGGCTTAAAAATGTAAGGCTCCTTACTGCTTATATGTATATGCATCCAGGCAGGAAGTGCCTTCCTTTTTACGGGGATAATCCCGATAAGTTTGATCTGCTTGTTTCCTGGCTTAATGATTTTTACAGAGAAAGTGCGGAATTTCTTGATGATGACAGCGAAAACGGCTTTGAATGGATCAATGCCATAGATTCCGAGGAGTCCGTTGTAGCTTTTATTCGCAAGCATGAAAAAGAAAAACTCCTTGTTATAGCCAACTTTTCCGACAAGCCCGTTAACTTCCGCATGGGGCTTGAAGCAGGCGCTTACAAGGAAATATTTGCTTCAGAGCAGATCAAATTCGGCGGAGAGTATAAACTTTCGGGTCGAAGCAAGCAGACATCAAAGGTTCGCTGCGACGGAAAAGAAGATTCTCTCGCGGTTAAGCTTGCTCCTTTCTGCCTCCACGTGTACGAAAAAATCCCTTGCCAAACAAAGCAGTAGTCTGTATAATACATTTTGTTGTCAAGTGACACAAGCTTCCGTGGCTCAGCTGGTAGAGCAACGCATTCGTAATGCGTAGGTCGCCGGTTCGAATCCGGCCGGGAGCTTTCGGGATCCATTACGGGTCCCGTTTTTTTGTGGCGAAAATATTCCCTGTTTTTCTGACATTTTTGTGTGTTTTGTTCATTGTGATTATTTATGCACTGTGATAAAATTAAAAGCAAATTTGATTTATAATTCTGATGACGAGGGGAATAACAGTGGCTACACTCTGGGGTGGAAGATTTACCAAGGAAACAGATCAGAAAGTCTTTGAGTTTAATGCGTCCATCGGCTTTGATAAGCGTCTGTTCGAAGCAGACGTTACCGGAAGTGTCGCGCATGCCAATATGCTTTGCAAGGTTGGAATCCTTACAAAGGAAGAGGCTACGGCGATCATTGACGGTCTTATGTCTGTAAGAGACGATGTTATTGACGGCAAGCTCTCTATCGATGAATCCTTCGAAGATATTCACAGTTTCAACGAAGCAAAACTTATTGAGAAGATAGGAGATACGGGTAAGAAGCTTCATACCGGTCGTTCCAGGAACGATCAGGTTGCTCTTGATATGCGTCTTTTTACAAGAGTACAGATCCTTTATACTGATGAGGCTCTTAAGGTTCTTTTATCCGTTCTTTTTGATCAGATCCGCGACAATACGGATACATATATGCCGGGTTTTACTCACCTTCAGAAAGCGCAGCCTGTTACACTTTCACATCATCTTTCCGCATATTTTGAAATGTTCAGAAGAGACAGATCAAGACTTAAGGATTTGTTTGAGCGTATGAATTTCTGCCCTCTCGGAGCAGGTGCTTTAGCCGGTACAACTTATCCTTTGGACAGAGAGTATTCTGCCGGTCTTATGGGCTTTTACGGTCCCACCGGAAACAGTATGGATTCGGTTTCCGACAGAGATTATCTAATTGAGTTTCTTTCGGCTCTTTCCATTATTGCCATGCATTTAAGCCGTTTTTCCGAGGAGATCATCCTCTGGAATTCCAACGAATACGGTTTTATTGAACTGGATGACGCCTATTCAACAGGTTCATCCATTATGCCTCAGAAGAAAAACCCCGACATAGCCGAGCTTGTCCGTGGTAAGACAGGGCGTGTATACGGTGCTTTGATGGCCCTTCTTACTACCATGAAGGGGCTTCCTCTTGCCTATAACAAAGACATGCAGGAGGATAAAGAATTTTCTTTTGACGCCATGGATACGGTTCTTAACTGTATCGAACTCTTTACGGGTATGCTTTCAACGGTTAAATACAATAAGGACGTTATGGCAAGATCCGCTGTAAAGGGCTTTACAAACGCAACAGATGCGGCAGATTATCTTGTTAAAAAGGGAATGCCCTTCAGAGATGCTCACGGTGTCATCGGAAGTCTCGTACTTCATTGCCTCGATAAGGGCATAGCAATCGATGACATGAAACTTTCCGAACTTAAGACATTTTCAGATCTTTTCGAAGACGATATATACGATGCAATTTCTTTAAAGACCTGCGTTGAGAGAAGAGAGACCATAGGTGCCCCGGGTTCCAAGCCCATGGAGGCCGCAATTGAAAACTATCGCAAATATTTGGAGGAGTACGTTATAGTACCCGACAATTAAGAAAAAGGAGAATTTGTTATGGACAAGAAATTAAGAGTCGGCATTTTAGGCGGAACAGGTATGGTTGGTCAGAGATTTATTTCTCTTCTTGAGAACCACCCCTGGTTTGAGGTTACCACAATTGCAGCCAGCCCCCGTTCTGCAGGTAAAACATATGAGGCGGCTGTGGGCGACAGATGGAAAATGACTACACCCATGCCCGAGAAAGTTAAGAACATTATCGTTAAGGATGTAACAAACGTTAATGAAGTAGCTTCCGAAGTTGATTTTGTCTTCAGTGCGGTTGATATGACCAAGGAAGAGATCCGTGCCATTGAAGAAGAATATGCTAAGACCGAAACACCCGTTGTTTCCAACAACTCCGCACATCGCTGGACCAAGGATGTTCCCATGATCATCCCTGAGATCAATGCAGATCACGTTGCTCTTATCGAAGATCAGAAGAAGCGTCTCGGAACCAAGCGCGGATTCGTTGCAGTTAAGCCTAACTGCAGTATCCAGAGCTACACACCCTGTCTGTGGGCATGGCGTGAATTTGAGCCTTACGAAGTTGTTGCAACCACATATCAGGCTATTTCCGGTGCAGGCAATACCTTTAAGGACTGGCCCGAGATGGTTGAGAACGTAATCCCTTATATCGGCGGTGAAGAAGAAAAGAGTGAGCAGGAGCCTTTGAGGATCTTAGGAACCCTTAAGGATGGCGAGATCATCAAGAAAGAGGGTCTTGTAATTACCACTCAGTGTATCAGAGTTCCCGTACTTAACGGTCATACAGCCGCTGTATTTGTTAAATTCAAAAAGAAAGTCGACAAGGAAACCCTTATTGCCAAGCTTCGCGAAGCAAAGGGCCTTCCTCAGGAACTTGACCTTCCTTCCGCACCCAAGCAGTTCATTCAGTATCTTGAGGAAGACAATCGCCCTCAGGTTAAGCTGGACGTTGACTTCGAAAAGGGTATGGGTATCTCCATCGGACGACTTCGTGAAGATTTCGTTTACGACTGGAAGTTCGTGGGTCTTTCCCACAATACGGTCCGCGGCGCTGCAGGTGGGGCTGTTTTATGCGCCGAGCTTTTAAAGGCCAAGGGGTATATTCAGGCTAAATAATGCCTAATAAAATAAGGATGGTACTCATTCTTTATGGATGATTTGCGTTATCAGGTAGATCTGCTTACTGCGAAGAATCAGAAGCTGATCAATAATGAGCGAATGTACAACATGATCTGCGAAAGCTCAGGTTGTGCATTCGTATATCTAAACTATGTCAACAATTCAATCAAACTTGCCGGCAATTGGGACCTATTTTTTGATTTCAGAATATCGGATCTTTCGGAGGTCTCGCATCTTACGGATTACTTCAAAGAAGAGGATTCGATTCGGTTAAAAAACCTTCTTTACATTGAAAAAGAAGGCAAAGACAGCGCTACCGATGAATTTGAACTTGAAGGTAAAGAAAGATGGGTAAGCGTTTCAGTTAAAGTAAACTGTGACGACACAGGACTTCCCGGTGAAAAGCTTATTACATTAAATGATGTTTCAAGTGCCAGAAGCAGAAGAGACGAGCTTTATTACATGGCTTATTTCGATATGCTTACGGGTCTTTCAAACAGGAATCATTTTATTACCCAGTTAAAGGATCTTCTCGTTAAAGCAGAGAGAGAACGCACCGTTGTAAGTGTTATGCTTATCGACATCGATGATTTCCACAAGATAAGCGATGTACGCGGCATACTTGCAGGTGATGAGGTTATCCAGAGCCTTGGTGTTTATTTAAAGGAGCTTGCAGGACCCAATATAATTGCCTCCAGGTTTGACAGTGATCTTTTCTGCCTTGCAATCTATGATCCTTTGGGAGTTCGCAGTATCGATAAGATCTATGATTCCATCAGAGGATATCTTGCTGATCCGATCAAGCTTACGGACAAATCTGAAGTTAAGGTGACAGTTTCCGTCGGAGTTTCTGAGTATCCGGAATCCGCCGAGGATGCCCTTTCCCTTATCAACTGTGCCGAGATCGTAATGCTTAAGGCCAAGGATTCGGGTAAAGACACCATCAAGTTTTTTGACAATCAGATCCTTGATCATTTCCTCAAGGATGTGGAGATGGAAACCAAGCTTAAAGAAGCGGTTCACGATACCAATTTCTTTTTGAATTTCCAGCCGCAGTACGAGGCTGAAGGAAAGATCTTAAGGGGTGTTGAGGCTCTGCTTCGCTGGCGAGACAAGGACGGTAATCTCATAAGTCCTTCGGTATTTATTCCCGTAGCCGAAAAGAACGGAATGATCGTGCCTATCGGTGATTTCGTATTGGAGGAGAGCATTAAGGCTCACGCCAAATGGAAAAAGAAATTCGGCTGCAGCCTGATCCTTTCCATTAATATTTCATCAATTCAGTATAACAGACCGGACTTTGTATCGAAGATCCTGTCAACTGTCAGGAAATACGACATGGATCCCGAAGAACTGGAGCTGGAGATCACTGAGTCCGTGCTTATCGATGATTTCGCGCTTGTTATTTCCAAGATGTATGAACTCAGAGATTACGGAATCAAGGTATCTTTGGATGATTTCGGAACGGGATTTTCATCTTTGTCATACTTAAGAGGACTCCCCATCGATACTCTTAAGATTGACAAATCATTTATTGATAACCTGGCTGAAGACAAGGCGGCCAAGGTTATTACCGAATCCATCATTAACATGTCAAAGAGACTTGGCTTTAAGACTGTTGCCGAGGGCGTTGAAAGCCTGGATCAGCTTGATTACCTTAAGGGCATATCCTGTGATCTTATTCAGGGCTTTTACCTCGGTCGTCCCATGGATTCGGACAATATTGAAGAATTACTGTTAAGGCAGATGTAAGGAAACTATATGTTACTAGGCAGAAGCAGTGAGCTTAACCAGTTAGCTACATATTACGGCCGCAAGAACAGCCAGATCGTTGTTCTTTACGGACAGAAATACATGGGAAAGACCGCTTTATTACAGGAATTTATGGCGGATAAGCCCGGGTTCTATTATACGTGCGAGCCGGTTTCCGAAAGGGAGCAACGTTACAGATTCGGTCTGTTTTTTGCTTCCCTTGGGATCAAGACATTAAAGATACCCGAATACTCGGATATCTTTAGTTGTTTTGCTGGCAAACACAGTCAGAAAAAAGTTATAGTAATTGACGAATTTCAGAACATTATCAAAACAACTCCCGATTTCATGGACAAACTTATTTCTTTTGTCCATTCCAGCTGGAATAATCAGGAGTTTTTTATAATTCTATGTTCTTCATCGGTAAGCTTTATCGAGAATGATATGGTTTCCAGAATCGGTGAAGCTGCCTTCGAATTGTCAGGTTTTATCAAGTTAAAAGAACTTGGATTCAAGGAACTTCGTGAGCATTTTTACTTGTATACCAACGATGAATGTGCGGTAGTCTGGGCGATACTCGGAGGTATACCGGGTCTTTGGAACATGTTTGATGATAAGATAAGCGTCAAGGATAACATTATACGTAATATCCTTGATAAATCAGGCCCCCTTCACAATGTGGCCAAGGACCTTGTCAATGCCGAACTTAGAGAGCCAAACGTTTACAACACCATTCTGGCTTCTTTGTCCTGCGGTATCAGGAAGCTTAACGATCTTCATGAGCATACGGAGTTTTCAAGAGCCAAGATTAGCGTATATATTAAAACGCTCATGGAATTTGAGTTTGTTACTAAGGTTTTTTCCATGGATACGGACGGTCGTGACAATGCCAAAAAGGGTGTTTACGACATTTCTCATCATTTCCTTGATTTTTATTTTACCTTTGTTTTCAATAATTCAAGCTTCCTTGATACTCATTCACCGGAAGAGTTCTATTCGATGATCGTTTCACCGGATTTAAAGACCTTCACCGGCAAGTACTTTAAGGATATCTGCATGGAATACATGCGGGCACTTAATGATCGTAACCGTCTTCCAATTAAGGCCGAACGTTTCGGAACATGGGTAGGAAAGCAGGGCACCATCGATATCATTGCCACGGATTCTGACGGGATCAATATTGTTGGCGTCTGCGTTTATGATAAGCCCATGGTCACATACAGGGACTATGAGGAATTACTCGATCTTTCAAGCAAAGCTGAAGTAAAGCCTGATTATGTGTATCTGTTTTCGGGCTCCGGCTTTGATGAAAAGATCAATCTGGAATCCAGGATAGGAAAGAATTTGAAGCCCGTTCTTTTGGACAGGATCTGATTTGGAATATAAATGGGAAAGAATTTATTTATTGCCGAGAAACCCAGCGTTGCCAAGGAATTTGCCAATGCACTTCAACTTAATATGACATCAAAGGACGGCTATATGGAGTGCGATACCGCCATTGTAACCTGGTGCGTCGGTCATCTTGTTACCATGAGCTATCCTGAGGTTTATGACGAGAAATACAAGAAATGGTCATTTGATACCCTTCCTTTTATTCCCGAGGACTTTAAATACGAGATCATCCCTTCGGTAAAAAAACAGTTTAACATCGTTAAAGGCCTTCTTACCCGCGAAGATGTTGAAACCATCTATGTCTGCACCGACTCGGGACGTGAGGGCGAATACATATACAGGCTTGTGGATGCCATGGCCGGTGTTGGGGATTCGAAAAAGAAGCGCAGAGTATGGATCGATTCCCAAACCGTTGAGGAAATTAACCGCGGTATACGGGAAGCCAAGGATCTTTCCGAGTATGACAATCTTTCCGCATCCGCATATCTTCGTGCCAAAGAAGATTACCTCATGGGTATTAATTTTTCCAGGGCTTTAACCTTAAGATATGCCTATTCCGTCAAATCCTTTCTTAACAGGGACAAGGCAGTAATATCCGTGGGACGTGTAATGAGCTGCGTTCTTGGCATGATTGTCGAGCGTGAGATTGAGATCCGCAAGTTCACGGAAACACCGTTTTACCGTGTTATGACTAACTTTGCCGCAGACGATTCCAAGGTTAACGGTGAATGGAGGGTTTATGAAAAAAGCAAATACGCAGGTTCTCCGAAGCTTTATAAAGAAAATGGCTTCCTTAAAAAGGAAGACGCTGAAGAACTCATTAAATATCTTGAAGGTGATGACAAAGACACTGCGGAAGTGGTTGAAATCGAGAAAAAGAAAGAGTCGAAGAACCCGCCGCTTCTTTATAACCTTGCCGAGCTCCAGAATGAGTGCTCGAAACTCTTCAAAATAAGCCCGGACGAAACATTAAACATTATTCAGGAACTGTATGAAAAGAAGCTTGTAACCTATCCCCGTACCGATGCAAGGGTCCTTTCTACAGCTGTAGCCAAGGAGATCCACAAGAATATCGGAGGACTTAAGAATTATCCTCCCGTGGCTGATTACGCACGTTTCCTGATTGAAAAAGAAGCCTACAAGGGCATTGCAAAGTCAAAGTACGTAAACGACAAGCAGATTACGGACCACTATGCCATAATCCCTACAGGTCAGGGACTTAATAATCTTTCTTCCGTAAATGAAACCGCAAGAAAGGTATATGAAGTAATTGCAAGGCGTTTCCTGGCGATTTTCCTTCCGCCGGCAAGCTATGTGAAACTAAATTTCACTTTGGAGAAACTCTCCGAGAGGTTTTTCTTTTCCTTCAGAGCTCTTGAAAAAGAAGGCTATCTTTCTGTGATGAACTATTCTTTTGCAAGTGCCAAGGAAGATAAACAGGACGATAAAGAGGACAAGGAAAGCGATACCAAACTTTCTAAGGAAACACTGGATAAGCTCTGCGCCCTTAAGAAGGGCAATGTATTAAGACTATCCGGATTTGAGATAAAAGAAGGAAAAACATCGCCGCCCAAGCGCTATAATTCGGGTTCCATCATACTTGCCATGGAAAACGCGGGGCAGCTCATTGATGACGAAGATCTTCGGGCTCAGATCAAGTCAAGCGGAATCGGTACAAGTGCTACCAGAGCCGAGATCCTTAAAAAGCTTATAACCATCGGATATATTAACTTAAATAAAAAGACTCAGATCCTTACTCCCACCCAGATGGGAGAGATGATATACTGCGTGGTCAAACGAAGCATTCCGCAGTTACTTAGACCTAAGCTCACAGCAAGCTGGGAGCTTGGTCTTACCATGGTGGCTGACGGTTCCATTACATCAGAGGAATATATGGGTAAGCTTGATGATTTCGTTACCAAGCACACCATCGACGTTCGTGAAAAAAACTATATCAATGCACTCAATGCCGATTATCGCGCAGTATCCGAGTTCTACAAAACCAAATCCAAATAAGGAGTAAATTATGGCAGCAATCACGATCAAAGATCTTTACACACTTGATGAGACCGAGGCTAAACCTTTGCTTGAAGGATATACATATCCCTGGGAAGCTCTTCCTCATATCAAGGAGTTTATTCTTAAGCTGGGAGAGACTTTATCACCCGACGAATACGACAAAAGAGGCGAAGATGTCTGGATCCACAAGACTGCCAAGGTTTTTGATTCTGCTTATATTGGCGGACCTTGCATCATTGGTGCCGATACGGAAGTAAGACAGTGCGCTTTCATCAGAGGTTCGGCTCTTGTGGGTAAGGGCTGCGTTGTAGGTAATTCAACAGAGCTTAAGAACGTTATTCTTTTTAATAAAGTGCAGGTTCCTCATTACAATTATGTAGGTGATTCCATCCTTGGTTTTAAATCTCATATGGGAGCCGGATCCATTACATCAAACGTAAAGAGCGACAAAAGACTTGTTGTTGTACACAATGAGGGAAGCGACATAGAGACCGGGCTTAAGAAATTCGGCGCTATGCTTGGTGATAACGTTGAAGTCGGATGTAACAGTGTCCTTAATCCGGGAACCGTAATCGGAAAATGCTCAAATGTTTATCCCACATCCTGTGTTCGCGGTGTGATCCCTGCAGATTCAATCCATAAGAATAACGGCGAAGTAATAAAGAAAAGAGATATGGACTGATGAGACTGGTTTGTGTAAGACACGGGGAAACAGACTGGAATAAAAAAGGAAAGATTCAGGGCGTTACCGACACTTCCCTTAACGAAAACGGGATCAAAGCGGCGGGTGAGTTCTTAAAGCGACTCAGAAAGACGGACTTTGCTTTCAAGAAGGTTTATACAAGTCCTTTAAAACGAGCTTTTGAAACCGGAGACTTTGTTGCTAAGGAATATAACATTCCCATAATCAAAAAAGAAGGCTTGAAGGAACTTTGTTTTGGAAAGTTTGAGGGTCTTTCCTGGGACGAGGTAAGGGCAAAATATCGCAGTGAATATGATTACTGGCATGTTCACAGGAAGGACGCGGCTCCGCCTGAAGGAGAGAGTTATCATCACAAATCCGATGATATCATAGATGCTTTTAAGGAAATAATCGGAGAGTGCGGTGAGCAGGATGATGTTCTTATCGTATCCCATTCGGCATCGCTGAAGGCTCTTTTATGTCCCATAAGGCATGTGGATTATAACGATATGCTTAAACATTTTGCCTTTGGAAATCTGCAGGAAGTAGTCCTTAGCGATAATGATATAAAAGAAATTCTCAAATATAAAAGAAGCTGAGTGAATCAGCTTCTTTTTGTTTACTGGGCATCATTGGGAACTTCGCCGTGGATCAAAGAAACAATGTAACGGATACGCTTGTTGGCACGTCTGTAACATTCCATGGCAGGTTCAATGTAATTTTCGTTGTAGGCACCGTCTTCGAAAGCCATATGAAGATATTCGTTAGCCTGTTTCATGTAATCGCTGCCTTCGGCTGCAAGAGACTCGATTGAATCGTAATAAACAAGTTCCTGAGGAACCTTGATGGTTGCAAGATATTCAAACTTGGTTTCCAGAATATCAAACTGAGTGAAGAGTTCCTGAAGGCTTGATGTATTCTCAGGTTCTATTTCGTTGATAGTATCGTTTATCACCACAAGCTCATCAAAGAAAATGGTCATTTTGTCGTTGTACTGCTTTAATGCCTTTGAATCCTCCGACTTGGATCCGCAGCCTGCGAGGCTTAAAATCATAATAACCAGCAAAAGAAATACGGTTAATTTACGCTTCATGTCCATATACCTTTCAAGTAGAATCAACAGTAGCATAATAGCACATCGGATGCTTTAAATCAATAATTTAAAGTAGTGTACATTCACGCTTTAGTGTGTTAAAATTTGAAGTGATCAGAAATGATCACTTCAGCCCGAGCGGCGTTTGACTTGATTGCAAATCAAGTCAGCCCGAGTGGCGTTTGAGCGGAGTAAATAATACCAAAGAGTCTATCATTCATCAGGAGAACACCTATGTTAGGAGCCGAAGCGGTAGTTAAAGCATTGTCTCAGGAAGGCGTTGAGTACGTCTTCGGATATCCCGGGGTTGCAATCTGCCCCTTCTATGAAGCAATCACACATTCGGATATTAAAACAGTTCTTGTAAGGACAGAGCAGAGCGCTGCCCATATGGCAAGCGGTCTCGCCAGAGTATCTGGCAAGGTGGGAGTATGTGCCGTCACATCAGGCCCCGGAGCCACTAACCTTATTACCGGTATAGCAACTGCTTTTGCCGATTCCATACCATTAGTATGCATTACGGGACAGGTAAATTCAGCTCTTCTTGGTTCCGATGTATTTCAGGAAGCCGATATTACGGGAGCAGCGGAGTCCTTTGTAAAGTACAGCTACCTTGTAAAGGATCCTCAGGATATTCCGAGGGTCATTAAAGAAGCTTTTCATATAGCAAGTACCGGACGTAAGGGACCTGTTCTTATCGATATTCCCATTGATGTTCAAAATGCGGAGATCCGCAAGTTTAAATATCCGGACGAAGTGTCCATGAGAACCTACAAGCCTACTTTTGTCGGAAACTACGCCCAGATCAAAAAGACCGTCAAAGCCCTTTCCAAGGCGGAGCGTCCCGTAATCTGCGTAGGCGGCGGTGTTTTACTTTCAAATGCCAAGGATTCTCTCAGAACCTTTGTAGAAAAATACAATATTCCCGTGGTTTCCACAATGATGGGTATAGGAGCCATGCCTACGGAACATCCGCTTTACTTCGGCATGGTGGGTAACAATGGTAAGCCCTGGGCCAACAAAGCCATGAACGAATCCGATCTTCTGATAATGGTGGGAGCAAGGGTTGCGGACAGAGCTGTAAACCAGCCAGACATCATCACCGAAAACAAAGTTATGGTACATATTGATGTAGATCCCGCGGAAATAGGAAAGAACTGCGGACCTACCATACCCATCGTAGGCGATGCCGACAATATATTTAACCAGCTTAATTCCTTTGAAGAAGAAATCGAGATTGATACCAAGGACTGGCTTAAGACTCTTCAGGGCTTCAAAAAGGATCTTTTCGTAAAGCGAAAGGTAAATCCTGAATTTGTGGACCCCGAATGCTTTATAAAGACCCTTTCCGATATGCTTGACAAAGAAGCAATTTACGTTGCCGATGTGGGACAGAATCAGATCTGGTCATGTTCCTTCCACGTGGTAAAAGAAGGCAAATTCCTTACAACCGGCGGAATGGGAACCATGGGCTATTCCATCCCCGCAGCCCTTGGAGCCAAGCTTGCCTGTCCCGATAAACAGGTTGTTGCGGTTTGCGGTGACGGTGCTTTTCAGATGTCCATGATGGAACTTGCAACCATCAAACAGGAAGATGTTCCCGTTAAGATTATCGTTCTTAAAAACGGTTTTCTTGGTATGGTGAGGGAATACCAGCACTATACGTATAAAGATAATTATTCTGTTGTTAAGCTTAATGATTATCCCGATCTTAAAAAGATCTCCGAGGCCTACTCAATGGATTACATTAAAGTGTCCGTGGATGCTGAGATTAAAGATGGCGTTTCTAAAATGCTTTCTTCTTCAAACTCATGCATAATGGAAGTTACCGTTGATCCCATGGATCTTGCGAAAGGATGAGGCTTGCAATGAAAAAGATATATTCAGTATTAGTTGAAAACAGATCTGGTGTTCTGGCCAAAGTATCGGGCCTTTTTGCAAGAAGATGCTTTAATATCGATTCCCTTGCCGTGGGTGAGACCTTTGATTCGGAAATATCCAATATGACCATAGTGAGTTCCGGGGACGAACGTACCCTTGAACAGATCGAGAAGCAGCTTAACAAAAAGCTGGATGTCATCAAGATAAAGACCTTTGATGAAGTGGATTCCGTTTCAAGAGAACTTATGCTTGTGAAGGTCAAGTACAACAAGAACAATCGTAAGGATATCATGGAGATCTGTGACATAATGCATGCGTCCATCGTTGATATGTCCAAGAGCCACATGATCCTTCAGTTATGCGATGTTCCGGAAAGGATCGAGCTTTTTAAATCTTCTTTGTCCGGTATTTCCGTTGTTGAAGTAGCAAGGACCGGCACTTTAGCACTTCCCAAATGTAACGTTTTAGAGAACTAAAGTGATTTTTGTTGACTTTTGCATTTTACAAGGTTACTATATTGATAATTTAGATAAGGAAGTACAGCATGAACGTTAGAGTAATTCAGCTTCTCGTAGACAATACATCCGGTGTTTTGAGCCGTATTTCGGGCCTGTTTTCAAGGCGTGGATACAACATCGAAAGCATTACCGCCGGTGTGACAGCCAATCCCAAGTACACAAGGATCACCATCGTTACAAGCGGTGACGAGGATATCCTTAACCAGATCGAGAAACAGGTCGCTAAGCTTATCGATGTAAGAGACATTAAGGTCCTTCCTCCTACGGAGAGCGTGTACAGAGAACTTGCTTTGATCAAGGTAAGAGCAACGGCTGCAAACCGTCAGGGTGTGATCTCAATAGCGGATATCTTCAGAGCCAATATCATTGATGTAAGCAAAGATTCACTCATCATCGAGCTGACGGGTGATCAGGATAAGATCAATGCATTTATAGGCCTGCTTGAAGGCTATGAGATCCTTGAACTGGCACGTACCGGTATTGCAGGACTGAGTCGCGGTACCGATAATGTAACTTATCTTCAGTAAAAGAAAACATTAAAACATAAAGGAGAAATGAAATGGCTAAGATTTTTTACGAACAGGATTGTAATCTTTCACTTTTGGAGGGCAAGACCATTGCCATCATCGGATATGGCTCACAGGGTCATGCTCATGCTCTTAACTTAAAAGAATCCGGATGCAAGGTTATCATTGGTCTTTATAAAGGTTCCAAGTCATGGGATAAGGCAGTTGCACAGGGATTTGAAGTATTTACCGCTGCCGAAGCTGCATCAAAGGCTGACATTATCATGATCCTCATAAACGATGAGAAGCAGGCAGATCTTTACAAGAATGATATCGAGCCCAATCTTAAGGCCGGCAATATGCTTATGTTTGCTCACGGTTTCAACATTCACTTTGGTTGCATCAATCCTCCCAAGGATGTTGATGTTACCATGATCGCTCCCAAGGGACCCGGTCATACCGTTCGAAGCGAATATCAGGCAGGTAAGGGTGTTCCCTGTCTCGTAGCAGTTCATCAGGATGCTACAGGTAAGGCTCTTGATCTTGCACTTGCATATGCACTTGGTATCGGCGGAGCAAGAGCAGGCGTTCTTGAAACAACCTTCCGTACCGAAACGGAAACAGACCTCTTTGGTGAGCAGGCCGTTCTTTGCGGTGGTGTTTGCGCACTTATGCAGGCAGGTTTTGAAACATTGGTTGAAGCAGGCTATGATCCCAGAAATGCTTATTTTGAATGTATCCATGAGATGAAGCTTATCGTAGATCTTATTTATCAGTCGGGTTTTGCAGGAATGCGTTACTCCATTTCCAATACCGCTGAGTACGGTGATTACGTAACCGGTCCCAAGATCATCACCGAAGAGACCAAGAAGACCATGAAGAAGATTCTTTCCGATATCCAGGACGGTTCTTTTGCAAAAGAATTTCTTCTTGATATGTCTCCCGCAGGTAAGCAGGTACACTTCAAGGCTATGAGAAAGCTTGCAGCTGAGCATCCTTCAGAGAAGGTCGGCGAGGAAGTTCGTAAGCTTTACAGCTGGAATAACGAGGCAGACAAGCTCATCAATAACTAAGGGGTTTCTCTATATGGGAATGACTATGACACAAAAGATTCTGGCCGCACATGCAGGGCTTGAATCTGTTGAGGCGGGTCAGCTTATCGAGGCTAATCTGGATCTTGTCCTTGGTAATGATATTACCAGTCCCGTTGCCATCAAAGAAATGGATAAAATGGGAAATGTTGGAGTATTTGACAAGGATAAGATCGCATTGGTCCCTGATCATTTTGTCCCGAATAAAGATATTAAATCCGCAGAGCATTGCAAGTGCGTGCGGGAATTTGCAATCAGAAACAACATTTCAAACTACTTTGAAGTAGGCAAGATGGGTATAGAGCATGCACTCTTACCCGAGAAAGGTCTTACTGTAGCCGGTTATGTGATAATCGGAGCTGATTCCCATACCTGTACTTACGGTGCACTCGGTGCTTTTTCCACAGGTGTCGGATCTACGGATATGGCTGCCGGCATGGCTACGGGAAAGGCTTGGTTCAAGGTTCCTTCTGCCATAAGATTCAATCTTACCGGTAAGTTTAATAAATTTGTAAGTGGCAAAGACCTTATACTCCATATCATCGGTATGATAGGAGTGGACGGTGCTCTTTACAAATCCATGGAATTTGTAGGAGAGGGTGTTTCTTCTTTATCCATGGATGACCGCTTTACCGTTGCCAATATGGCAATCGAAGCAGGCGCAAAGAACGGTATTTTCCCTGTAGATTCCAAAACAGAAGAGTACATTAAGGCTCATTCTTCAAGGGAATACAAGGTTTACAGTGCTGATGCGGATGCGGTTTACGATGAAGAATATACCATCAATCTTTCCGAATTGAAGCCTACTGTTGCTTTTCCTCACTTGCCTGAGAATACTCATACATTTGATGATATTGAGAAGGAAATCAAGATAGATCAGGTTGTCATCGGATCATGTACCAACGGACGTATCGATGACCTTAAAACTGCCGCGTCTATTCTTAAAGGGAAAAAGGTGGCTGATCATGTAAGACTTATCGTGATCCCGGCTACTCAGGATATTTATCTTCAGGCTATGGATGAAGGTCTTATAAGAACTTTCATTGAAGCAGGCGGAGTAGTGTCTACTCCTACATGCGGACCTTGTCTTGGCGGTTACATGGGCGTTCTTGCGGAAGGGGAGCGTTGTGTATCCACCACCAACCGTAATTTCGTTGGACGTATGGGTCATGTTTCAAGCGAGATCTATCTTGCAAGCCCTGCAGTAGCGGCCGCAAGTGCAATTACAGGGCGTTTATCATCACCTGAAGAAACGGAGTGATTTCTTATGAAGGCTCAAGGAAGTGTATTTAAGTACGGCGACAACGTCGACACTGATGTTATAATTCCCGCAAGATACCTTAATTCATCCGATCCTGCCGAGCTTGCAACTCATTGCATGGAAGATATCGATAAGGATTTTGTGACTAAAGTAAATAAAGGTGATATAATAGTAGCCGGAAAGAATTTCGGATGCGGGTCGTCAAGAGAGCATGCTCCCATTGCGATCAAGGCTTCAGGCGTAAGTTGCGTAATAGCTGAGACATTTGCCCGTATTTTCTATCGTAATTCCATTAACATCGGTCTTCCTATTATGGAATGTCCCGAGGCATCAAAGGCAATTGAAGCCGGTCATGACGTGAGTATCGATTTTGACAGTGGGGTTATTCTTGATAATACTACCGGAGATTCTTTCAAAGGACAGGCTTTTCCCGAGTTTATGCAGGAACTTATTAATGACGGAGGCCTGATCAATCATATTCGGAAGAATCAATAGATGCAAAGGTTAATCAGTTTTCTTTTAAGCAGATTTAATTATCAGGATTGCGGTGAGAGCAATGATATTTCCCGTAATACAGACACAGAGGATAAAAACAGGACAGCCATGCAAATGGCTGTCAACTGTGTTATTACAGCTTTATGTACTGCAGTTCTATTTATTTCTTATTATAATTACTGTAAGGATTTCTGTTTAAATAATCTTTCCGACTTAGGCGCACATCTTAAATTTGCAAGGAACTACGATCTTACCTCGGGAGAAGGCTTCTTAAGATCCTGGGCGAGAGTTCCTCATCTTATGTGGCATATGCTGGTAAGATTTTTTATGCTCTTTAAGATACCCGGCGAGTATGCCGCTTCGTATGTTTATGCTTTGTTAGGCGTATTTGCGTTTATTGTCTGTCTTATCTTTGTTTATTCCGTTATAAAATATAATACGGGCAGGAAAGAGGTCGGATTATCATCCGTCTGTTCTTTGGTTCTTTCTTTTGTGGGCCCTTATGCGATGCCCTGGTTTACTGTAATGGGCATTTATCATGGTCAATACAGCCCCAATCCTTTTCATAATCCTACTCATATGGCGGTTAAGGGATTCGGCCTATTACTTACCATGATCGGAATCGATATATTCCGAAACATGAAGAACGAAAAGTTGATTTTCTTTAAATCGAATAAATATCTTGTATTAAAGTTCGGGATCATTCTTTTCTTTTCCGTGCTGGCAAAGCCCACGTTTATGTATATGCTTCTTCCGGCAGGCTTCTTGTTCATGATCTCGGAACTTATCATTGATCTTTTTTCGAAAAAGTATCCTTTAAACAATATCTTAAAGGTATTGATCGATATTGTGATCGCCGTTATTCCGTCTGCATTGCTTGTGATCGCCGAAAGCATTGTGAGTGCGAAATATGCAGATGTTTACAGCACGGTTATACTTTCATTCAGTAAGCCTCTTGAAGTCTGGCACCTCTACAGCATGAATGTGCCTACTTCCATATTGCTTGCAATGTTTTTCCCGATTGTAATGTGTGTTACGAACCCGGGATTCTTTTTAAAGAGTACGGAAGGAAGACTTTCGGTATTTGCCTATGCGACTGGCGTACTTGAGTTTTCCTTATTGAAAGATGCCGGTTATCAGATGGCTTCGGCCAACTTCGCCTGGTGCATGATGGCAGGAATGGTGGTTTTGTATACGGTCTCAGCCGCGAAGCTCATGGTCGATTCTTTAAAAGAGGACAGTACCTGGCCTCATTTGATCTATGTAATATCTTCATGGTTTTTCTTCTTCCTGCACTTTTATTACGGAATTACATTTCTGCTTGAAAGACCTGTGTAAAACAAAAGCGGACCTTGGGGTCCGCTTTCTTTATGCTATTTATAAAGAATAACATCATCCCTGCCTGAGAGTTCGGCATAGATCGCATCA
>JAILHY010000186.1 GCA_024695575.1 Lachnospiraceae bacterium | reverse complement strand
GCATCTGACAAAGAAAGGATCTCAGGGCGCATAAATGCGGTCTTTTCCGAAGCCATCACATATGCGGATGCTGCTCTTTGCTTTAATGCCTGATACTTGGCATCTGCAGTATCCTGATCCTCTCTCATGTGGGCATAGCCGTGGATCCTGTCCATAAGAAGATCAAGCTGTTCGTCAAGCTTAAGATACTCAAGAAGTGTCTCGCCGTCAGCCGAGATCTTTCCTGCATAGCCTGCCATTTTGTCAGCTATCTCGCCGGCTTCCTTAAGCTCTGCTTCCCATTTTGACTCGTCGTCGTAAATATCCTCCAGTCTCCAGGTAAGCTCTTTGGCCACCTCGTTTCTTTTAGGTAATCTGTTCTGCATATAAAACTCTCTCCTTTATCTATTGTAAGACCTATCTGTCGATAAGTCCCTTAATCCCTTCTGTTTTGAATATATCCTTGTAATAATCCACTTCATCTTTGATTATGGCATCTATGGCCTTCATGGAAAGAAGTTCCACCGGCGCCCTGTCATCCGTAAGAATGAGTGAACCCGGCTGATATGTTCTCAGTTCTTCGTTAACGGTCCGCATCATCCGCCTAAGATCCGGATCATCCTCGGCCTCTGCTCCGTTAGCAAGCTTATCCCTGTATGCACTGTTATTTGTAGCAAAAAGAACGCGATTTGTATTAAACCTCACATCCACTGTGGAAACCTCGGAAAACACCGAAGCTATGGTATCTGAAAGATAAGCGTTTATTCCCTTTTCTCCGTCGGAACGCATATTCATGTTAACGACCATGACGCCGTCTTCCGTAAGGTTTTCTTTTACAAGGTTGAAGAATTCCGTAGACGACATCTGAAAGGGTATTGTTATGTCCTGATAAGCATCCACCATTATGACATCGTAGAGTTTACGCTCCCTGCCGGCGCCTTCCTTCATGGAAGAAAGCCCCTGCAGAAAAGCCCTTCCGTCATAGGTTGTGACCTTGATCTCCTCAGGAAGTTCAAAATACTGCCTTGCAAGAGCTGTGATCCTGTCATCGATCTCAACGCCTTCCGCAGTCACATTGTCAAAATACCGGTTACACTGAAGGGAAAAAGTTCCTGTTCCCATACCAAGAACAAGGATATTAAGGTTATCCTTTTCTTTTACCCCGGCCATAAAAGGAGCAGCCATGGCGTAATCGTAGTACATGCCGGTCAGAGACTTCTCTTTAAGATAAACGGACTGCACGCCAAACAACACGTTGGTGCTCAGTACAACTTCCGAATCATCCTCGTAAACCTGTAAATAATTATATACCGATTCGCCTTCGTAGGTTAAGTCTTTTTCCCAAAAAGCAAAAGAATCGTCATGCCCTAAGACCAGTGCCAGAACAAATATCAGGGCGCCTGCCGCTACTTTTCGTTTGTTAATCTTTCCCGATGCAAAATAAACAAGTGCAAGAATAAGCAGGATCCCCGCAAAGATCAGAAAAGTAATACTCGTTCCAACCGATGGTATGCTTACAAAAGTAGGCACGAAGGTACCGATTATGCTTCCTATGGTGTTGGAGGCATTGAGATAACCCACCACTTTACCGCTGTCATCAAGGCTGTCAACCGAGAACTTCACAAGAGACGGCGTAACGGTGCCAAGCAGAAACAGCGGAAAAACAAAAATGATCATGCAGGCAGCGAACGCGGCTATGACAAGAAAGTTTGAACTAACGGTAAATACAAGAAGCGCGGATATGCCGATGATTATGTACTTACCCACAACCGGGATAAGAGCGATCCAAAGAGCCGCCACCACTATCCGTCCGTAGAGTCTGTCTGGATTACGGTCCCTGTCTGCCCATCTTCCTCCAAGCACATTACCAAGTGCCATGGCGATCATTATGGTACCGATTATGATGGTCCATACTATCTGAGACGAACTGAAATACGGAGCCAGCAGCCTACTTGCCCCAAGCTCCACAGCCATAACGGACATTCCGGCAAAAAACTCGGTAAGATAAAGATAACACTTATTGTTTAAAATAGGTCTGTTCAATTTGATGTACCCCTTTCACACACACTTACAACTATAACACCGGCACTTCATTACGGCAAATAAAGAAAGAATAAAAAAGATTCCGGGCACTGTACCCGGAATCCTTAAAATATCATATATACTCATTTACGATGGCTTCCATATCGTTCCATTTTCTTTCCATGTCCTTCACCAGCTCTATCTGAGTTCTGGTCCTGTCAAGGTTATGTCCCTCTCTGTGGATCATAAAGTAGGTATCACCCTGAAGGTAGTCAGTCAGGAACCTCATTCCGCATTCAAGGGTCATGGTCTTAGCTCCCATGGGTAAGAGCTTGATTTCTTCTTTCGTAAGGGCACCGTCACATCCTTCAAGATACCCCTTTACGTAGGTATCAAAAAGATCCGTTGAAAGAGAAACCTTCGAAAGATCGATTTCGTCCTCTGCAGCGGTATTGGCGCCAAATCTTATGGAATCACCGAAATCGTAAATGGAAAGTCCCGGCATAACGGTATCAAGATCGATCACGCAGATACCCTTCCCCGTTTTATTATCAAGCATGATGTTGTTTAACTTTGTATCGTTATGCGTAACTCTTAAGGGAAGTTTCCCCTCTTTAAGTCTTTCGGCGCAGTAGTTCATGTCAGCTTCATGAGCCTTGTAAAATTCAATCTCCGCCTGCACGCCTTCCGCTCTTTTGCATACATCGTCTTTTACGGCTCTCATGAAGGTTTCAAAGCGCTTCGGAGTATTGTGAAAATCAGGGATTGTTTCCGTAAGCTTTGATGCATCAAAATCTGCCATCTGACCCGAAAATCTTCCGAAAGCCACCGCACTTGCATAAAAATCATCAGGAGTCCTTACTTTGTCAAGGGTTACAGCATCTTCAATATATCTGTAAACTCTCCAGTAGTTGCCTGTTGAATCCACATGATAGGCACCGCCGTCTTTTGTGCCTACGATATTAAGAGTCTCCCGTTCAGTGTCTCCGCCTCTCTGCTCGATCTTCTTTTTTAGGAATTCCGTTACAAGAACAATATTGTTCATTAACGAAACGGGATCCTTGAAAACGTCCGTATTCATGCGCTGAAGAATGAATCGCTTTCCCTCATCCGTGATCGTAAGAAAGGTGTCGTTAATATGACCGTTTCCGTACCTCTCGCAGCTTATCGCCTTCCCCGGAAGAGCAAATTCATTTAATGCTTCGCGTCTTTTTGTGCAACAATCTTCGTGGGACATTCTGTCTTCTCTTCCTCTATTTCCATAAATGTTCGGGGTATACCCCTTTTCTTTTTAATTCCTGTATGGCGTTTGTAACCTTTTCTTTATCTTCCTTGTAGGTAACGCCAAACCACTGATCAAGGCTCTTTAATACGTGAACGCTTCCTCTGCCCTCGTTTATAAGATCCTGAACCGGTCCAAGGAGGTAGAATTCACTCTTTAAAGGATTGGCAGGCACATTTTCCTCAAGGAATCTGTCAAAGCCCTTTTCAAGCTCTGTAAAGAAAGTCTTTCCAAAGCCCCACAGGTTCATGGAAACGGTTGATTTCGCATCGATATCCTGCCAGGTTTCTCCGTTATCATCGGAAAATGCAGCGCCCTCGCCCTTCTTTATGATCTTTGTTTTTTCTTCTATGGTCTTTAAATACCCGTTCGCGTCCACATTGCAGACACCTCGGGAAACCGAGCCGTTCTCCGTAAGTGTATTGGAAAGAACGTACCCTACCATGCAGTAGTTAAAAGAATCATCTTTTGCATTCTCGGTAAGTTCCTTGTAGATCTGCTTAAAACCGTCGGGGCCGTAATAATCGTCGGAATTGATGACCGCAAACGGCCCGTCCACTGCGTCTTTACAGCAAAGGATGGCATGACCTGTTCCCCAGGGCTTGGTGCGTCCTTCCGGCACGGAAAACGCCTTACCGGATGAAGTCTTTGCAGGAACCTTGTCAACTTCCTGAAAAACATACTCAACATCAGTGATGGCTGAGATTCTGTTACCGACAGCTTCCTTAAAGTCCTTCTCTATCTCTTTCTTTATGATGAACACAATCTTTTTAAAGCCTGCCTGAAGGGCATCGTATATGGAGAAATCAATAATGATGTGTCCTTCGGGATCCACGGGATCGATCTGCTTTAATCCGCCGTATCTGCTTCCCATTCCGGCAGCCATTATTACAAGTGCAGGTTCTTTCATCCTTTAAATTTCTCCTTTTCTTAAGCTTTCCATGTTAAACACTTCGCCCTTTAATCTGGCCTGCTCCGCAGCATAAGCCATAAGGTGACTTTCAACCGACTGTTCTATACCGGATCTTATGGAAACACCCTCTCCCTTGTGTTCAAGTGCCTCCAGGAAGTCCATGGTAAGCCTGTAATCTCCGCCCCCGTGGAAACCTTCCTCGTTGTTTACGGGGATCTTGCGCTTCTCACCCTCATAGAGGTAATTGGATGAATATTTGTTAACGGTTATGAAATCCTCGGCATCGTCACCGATGATATCGCCGTTTTCGCACATAACCTTGATGGTGCGGTGCATCTGGTTTGAGAAACCGCTCAAATGGAAGGTTGCGGTAACGCCGTTCTCAAACTCTATATCCGTAACCTGGTTGTCACAGACGTTATTATCGCATCTGAATACGCATCGTCCATAAGGGCCTTCTTTAAGCGCTTTCAATATACCTTCTTCCGTCTGGTCTTCCGTAAGTACCGTTGCAGGCCATTCACCTTTTATGGGAAGGTAAGCCTTCTTTCCGTCGAAACGACATGTGCCTGCGCAGGGACAGTCAAGACATCTCTCGGTGGAGCCTTCCGGCGCATTTTCCTTCTTGAAGAAGGAAAGATTTCCGAAGGATGATATCTTCTTTGCATTACTTCCAACCAGCCACAAAAGAATATCCATGTCATGGCAGGATTTCTGCATGATTATTGGGCTGGAAAGGTCGGAATTACGCCAGTTTCCGCGCACGAAGGAATGAGCCATGTGGAAGTTTCCCACATTTTCCGCATGCTGGATGGTAACAACCTTTCCAAGTTCACCGGAATCTATCACCTGCTTGATGGCGGAAAAGAATCTTGTATACCTGAGGACATGACAGACAACCACAGTCACATTCTTTTCTTTTGCCTTGTCCCTGATCTCAATACACTCGCGAACATCAGGCGAAATGGGCTTTTCAAGAAGAATGTCATATCCAAGGCCCATTGCCTTCATAGCTTGTGCGTAATGATCCCTGTCCATGGTGGCAAGAATTACGGCATCAGCGATCTTTCCTGCCTTAAAGAAGTCATCCGTGTTATCATACACCCTGTCACTTGGTATGCTGAATTCCTTTACGGCACTTTCACGCTTTTCCGGATTAATGTCAACCACTGCAGTGATCTTTGCTCCCGCCTTTTCGAAGGCGTAGCGTGCATAAATCATACCCCTTTGTCCCGCACCTATCAATGCAAGTTTCATTTATTTCCTCTTTTCCTTATTAAGAAGCCGCCTGCTCCTGCAAGCACAACAACGATCACTATGGTGACAATGGGCCATACAGACTTTTTCTCTTCGATCTTAGCTTCTGTGGTATTGGTTTCGGTTTTATTTTCCGTTACGGAAACTGAAGTTTCTGTGGTTTCTTTTATTTCCGCTCTTGTTTCTGTTACCGTTTCGGAAGCCTTGCTTACCGAAATGGTGTAAATATCGTAGGATCCGTCTTCTTTTTCACCTTCCATGGAAAGCCTTATAACATCATGTCTGTCATCGGCTGTTGTCATCTTGACTGAAAGGGTGTAATCGCCATCGGGAAGATCGGAAGGAATATCAAGTACAGCCTTAACGCTGCTTCGTCCGGGAAGCCATGTGGTTGTGTCAAAATCCTGCAAAGCTTCATATACCGTTTCTCCGCCCCCATTCTTAAGAGAAAGAGTTACAGGGCAGTTATAGTATATGGGAGCAACCCCTGCATTATCCCAGGAAATGTTAAGTTCCGCGGTTTCGCCGGGTGTAAGGCTTTCAGGCTTATCTATGCAGTAGATCCTGTAGTTATAACCCATGGTTGAAAACAGGGTCTCGATATTGTATCTGTAATAATCGTACTCGGGATCTCCCACCTTGAAATCGCAGGCGGAGCAGGGTCCAAGCCAGGTCGTGTGGCTGTCCCTTATCTGATCAAGTACGGCACACATATTCTCATCAAGGGCATTTGTACGGAAATCTCCGTTTGCAAACTCACCGCCGGAGTAATTAAGCTTCCACCAGTCAGGCATTGCAGATGCCGCAATATCCTCGTCCGTTGATCCCGGCATATCCGTATTGCCTGTTGCAGCCCATTCAAGGAATGTAGGTGTTCCTCCATCGCTTGTTACACCGAAGATGTCGTTATAAAGTCCCCAGTTATTCTCTGCCGCAAGCGCATAAGGTTTTCTGATACCGACTTTTACATTGTGGAATGCATCGGCATAAACCTGCATGTATTTCTGCGCAAGCTCCGGATCGGGGAATTCGCCCGTTCCGGTGGGCCAGGTATGAAACTCTGCCCAGTGTCCGAGGCTTCCCACTTCCACATAGGCACAGATTGAGGGATCATCGTAGCGCTCTGCGAAAGCTTTGATAGCTGTTTCATGGTATTTTAGGAGTTTCTCGCTCTTATAGTTAGGCGAGAAACCACATCCGCCAAGAAGGCTTCTGATGGTCTCTCCGAGATAAAAGGTTCCAGCCCCCTCTCCCTCGGCATTTTCTTCTTCCAATTCCTTGTAGAGCCATTCGGGGATATCCATTCTCTTGATATCCGGATCACCGTCCACCACATTGGGGTTATCCATTACAAAGCGGAAAACCATCCTGCAGCCCTGCTTTTTCCATTTATCGAACTGGTACTGTTTCTCTATGTCTTCGAAAGCGTACTTTCCTTTTTCGGGCTCAAGCTCACTCCACTTGATATCAACGTAGATAAGATTATGCTCGGAAAGGATGTCGTCTACATCGCCCTCGTTAATATCGGCCCAGCCAACCCAGCCTTTGAAAGGATTGTTGTGGAAATCGTAAGCCGCCTTCGGATAAAAGACGCCCTCTTCCCTGTTTTCCTCGATGGTCTTGGTTATGGTAAGAAATCCCTCGGCAGGAAGAACATACTCACCCTCATTGGCATTGACCGCGATCTTGACGCCGGAAGGGTCTCCCAAATCGGAAAGATAAAGCTGCATCAGCACTGTATCACTTTCGTAGTACATGAATACAGGCTTCCCGTCTTTGTCAAACTCGTTGTCGGCAGTTACCTTGCAGAGCCGTCCTTTTTCGATCACATAGGAAACTTCGTCTCTGTCATCTACCGTAAATCCGCCGTTTCCGGTGGAAATATAGTATCTGTTTACCGTCGAAAGATCACCGTTACCCGTAAGCATGGTGTAGAGTTTTTCCTCAGACTTAATGCCCACCAGGTTAACATGATTTTCGTGAACGGCTCTGTTACATACTCTGTTCCAGTCTTCAAAACCGAAATCCTCGGTTGTAATGTCAAACTTGACGTTATATTTCGGAACCAATGCAAAAGAACCTTTTTCCGGATCCCTTGCAGGCGTAAAACCTTCGGGAGTAAGTCGCTCATAGGTTTCTTCATCCGTCTGCACATCGTTTCTGTCGATGCAGACATAGAGATCATCGCCTACAGCATCAGTAAACTCATACAGTGCTGCAAAAGGAACCTTGTATTCCGCGCAGTACACTCCGGACTTTCCGGTCTTTGCAAAGACTTTCTCGTAGCCCTCTACGTACTGCTTTTTCATGTTCCATTCAAGGATCACAGGTTCACTTGCATAGAAGATTTCAAGGTTTCTGTCATCCCCGTAGGAATGCCAGTCCTGAATAAGGATGTCTCCTGTGTTATGTAAACCATAGCCACTGTGTATAAATCCGGTGCTGTCATCATTATCACAGCCGATAAAAAGACTGGTCGTATAGGCTGCTGAGGATTCGGGATCCTTTACACCCGAAATGTAGGTCATTACGTAAAGAGCATCGTTATCTCTGAAGGCATATAAGTCTCCCAGAGTTCCTTCGCCCTTTCCGATAGGTTTAAGTCCCTTCCAGTCCCTGTCATCACCGTCAAGGGTAATGGCCGGTGCTTCATCTTCGATTGGAGCGGTTACTTCAAGGAATACGGGCTCTTCAGGATTATCTTCATCTGGATCGGGAAGAAGTTCCTTGCCTTCTTTGATCCTTACTTTATAAAGATCGTTACCGCCTTCAAGCATGTCTACGGGGATCACGATCTCGAAGCCGCTGTCATCCTTGTAATAGGCCTTTACTGGCGTTCCGGTATCGATTCTTTTTCCTTCCTTGGTCCTGTATAAACTTCCGTTAGCCTTAAGTTCGTAGGTTGCCTCATCCGTTTCGATGAATACGGTAAAGTTGTTGCTTAAGACCTTGGCATCAGCGTGAATGTATAGGTTGTCGCGATCAGTAACCGCCTTAAGTGCGTAAAGATTCGAGTTTGCATTTACAGCGTCGTATACTATGGAACCCCACTGGTTCTTTGTGCCCGCAAACTGCTTTGAAGCAAGGTAAGCCTCCAGCTCCGCTGGGGTAAGGCCTGCCATTTCCTCGGAAACCACTTCCTCATAAGCAGGTACGTTTAAGTATTCGCCCACCGTCATCGGACAGTCTGCCACGTCAACCCAGTTTGAAACCGTTGCGGCGTGTATGCCGATTGTTGCGGGATTTCCCATGTCGGCAAGAGAAATGGAAAACTCCAGAGTCTTCTTGTCCCCCGAAAGACCTCTTCCGACTATCGCGCTTGTCCCTTCAAGGCCTTCCCAGTCACCGGAATCGCCTTTATATTCATAGAGAATGTCTGTTTCCAGAAGAAAATCCGCACCTGTAAAATAAAGGTGGTTCTCCGCATTCTCGTCAGTGTCAAAGTAAATATGCCAGGTATCAAAGTTGGCTGAGCTTGAAAGCTCCATTTTGCCGTACAATGTACCGTCTTTTGTAAAGGCGGAAAGTTTGGTGATAACACCGCCCCCCGCAAACAAAGGTGTAATATAATTCCAGTCTTCGCGGTCTCCGTCCATGACGAATTCCGCTTCTTCTCCCTCGGCATGGGCAGTCAACCCGCTCATTCCGAAAACAGTTGAAAAACTTATCAAAAGTGCCGTTAAACCGGCAGCGATCTTCTTAGTCAGTTTCATGACGCCCCTCAACGTTCCAAAGTATACCCCGGCCACGGTCATGCCGTGACCGGAGTTTAAGTACTGATTAGTACTGATTAGTGCTGATATCCGTTTGCTGCGAAGAACTCATCAAGCTGTCTCTGTACTTCTGCAACATAATCATCAATACCTGCATCCTTAAGCTTCTGAACTGCCGCGGGATAGTTGGTATCAAAATCTACATAACCGCACTCGATGGGAGTAAACTCCTTCTGGATTACTTCGTTGATAGCGGTTTCGATCTCAAGAACATTGCTGTTATCAAAGTGGAAAGCGATAACGTCACTGGTCTTTGCGTTGTCATCCCAAGCTTCATAGGTCTTGATGAAGTCTTCGGAAACATCGGAAGTGAACATGGTGTAGTTGGCGTTACGGAACATCCACTCATAGAAGTAGCCCTCAAATCCGGGATCTTTAAGAGCGATACGTCCGTTTTCTACGGTATAGTTCTCGCCTTCAGGTCCGTAGAGGCAGAAAAGATAGTTTTCCTGACTCTTATATAACCAGTTTAAGAACTTCATAGCGCCTGCAGGGTTTGCTGCGCTGTAAGGTACACAAAGAACTTCACCGCCACATGCAGTGATATACTTGTCTGCGGTAGGATTCAAAAGGAAGCTCTTAAGTTCAGCTTCGGGAGCGTTTGAACGAACTGCTGCGATGATTTCGTTTTCTTTTCCGAGAGAGCCTTCAACCCACAGGTAAGTACCCTGCTGCATACGGGAATCACGCTCGTTGTAGTTGGTGGTAAGTTCGTCCTTGTAAAGGCCGTCAGCATACATGGAAGCGTTGAACTTAGCAACCTTCTGGAATGCTTCGGTCTCAAAATAACTGTAAGCTTTTCTGGTGTTTTCGCCGTATACAACCGAATCTGCGTATGCGCACCAGGTATACTGTTCATCTGCAAAGTTTCTGGTAAGGGGCTTGAAGATGATATCTGCAGGTCCGTTCAGCTCGGGATACTGATCTGCTGCTTTCTGCGCGAAGGTCTTAAGGTCGTCTGCAGTCTTGATATCGCTCATTCCAACGCCGTCAAGGATATCCTTACGTACGCAGACAAGCTGGAACATGCAGGACGAAGGAGCGTAAGCTGAAGGAATACCGTACTGAACGCCGTTTACAAGTCCGCCTGCAAGCTGTGACTCAGGAATAACCCTAAGCATATCGGGGCAGTTTTCCTTGATAAGGTCGCCGATAGGCTGGCACTGTGACTTGTTTACCATAGAAGAAAGGTCCGGAAGGCCGTCCCAGTAAAGGTCGATAACCTGGTTTGCAGCAAGCATGATGTCCTTCTGCTCCCAGTACTGATCCCATCCCTTGTAGATGAGTTCAACCTTGATGCCTACCTCGTCAGCAAGACGGGGATTTAACTGATTGTTGATGAAGTTTGCCATGGAATCGGTTTCTTCACCGGGATAAAGAATAACAACGGTGGAAACATCCTTGGAAGCTTCAGTCTTCTGAGTGGATGCGGTTTCTTTCTTGGTCTCGCTCGCAGTCTTATTCTCGCTTGAGCCGGACGTACCTGCATCCGATCCGCATCCTGCCATCACTGAAAGCGCACAGGCTGCTGACAAGAGAATTGCCAAAAACTTCTTTTTCATTTATCTAACCCTCCTTTAAGGTTCTGTATCATCAAGCGAAGCATCGCTTAATACACGTTATTCTTTTACTGCCCCGGTCATGATACCGTCTACAAAGTACTTCTGTATGAACGGATAAAGAAAGATGATGGGGCCGATGGTTATAATGGTTACTGCCATTTTGACGGTTTCCGAAGGAAGCTTGATGTTTGCCGCTGCTCCCGAAGGAATTCGTCCGCTGCTGATGGCGTTAACATTTGATAAGATGTTGTAAAGGAAATACTGGAGCGGGAACTTGTCTCTGTTATTAATGAACATGAGGGCGTTCCACCAGTCGTTCCAGTAGCATAGCGCATACATAAGGCCTACGGTAAGCATTGCGGTCTTACTCAAAGGAAGTGCTATCTTCCAGTAGATCTGATAGTAACTTGCACCGTCCAGCTTGGCCGATTCGTAGAGTGAAACCGGCACTGCACTGAAATATGTACGAAGAAGGAACATATTCCATACGCTGAACAAAGAAGGAAGCACCAGCGCAAGGTACGAATCCATCAGGTGATACCAGTTAACGCATACGAAATACCAGGGAATAAGGCCCGCCGAAAAGATAATGGTGAAGTTGCAAAAATATGCGATGGCGTTTCTGTATTTAAGATCCTTTATGGAAAGCGCAAAGGATATCATACTGGTAACGAGCATGGAGCCAAGGGTTCCCACAATTGTCACAACGATGGTAACTATGTAGGACCTTAAGATCCGGACACCGCTGTGAGCAAAGAGATACAGGTAGGTATCACCCGTAGGGCTCTTCGGTATCACCGAATATCCGTGCTTCACTACTGCCGCATTGGATGAAAAAGAAACCGACAGCACCATGATGAGGGGATACAGGCATACAACAGCGATAAAAGCTATGAAAAAGTAAGCAAAGCCCTTTACCAGACCGTCACCCAGGGAAAAATGTCTTCTTTTAGCAAATGTCTTAGCCATCAGAACAAGCCCTCCCCTTCGTTAACTTTCTTGGCAAGATGATTGGATACCGTAACCAGTATCAGACCCATAACCGACTGGAACAGGCCGATCGCCGTGGTGTAGGAAAATCCAAGTGACCTCATTGCCGAATATACGTAGGTATCGATGACCGCAACTTCGTCGTAAAGCAGGGAGTTGTTTCCGACGATACCGTAGATCATGCCGAAATCACCAAAGAAGATACGTCCGATGCTCATAAGGCAAAGGATGATGACTGTAGGCTTTAATAGCGGAAGCGTCAGATACCATATCCTCTGGAAACGGTTTGCTCCGTCTACCGTTGCCGCTTCGTAAAGGGACGAATCGAAGTTTGACATGGCAGCCATATAGATAATGGAGTTGTAACCGCACCACTTCCACACGTCAACCGTGATAATGATGCCCTTCCAGTATTTCTTCTCCGCATACCATCTTATGATGTTGTGGCCCATGTCCTTGAGCATCCTGTTGATCATACCGGTGTCGGTTGAAAAGAATGCGTATACGATAGCACCCACAACTACCCAGGAAAGGAAGTAAGGAAAGAACATGGCACTTTGGGTCACCTTCTTGAATACTTTTCCTTTTACCTCGTTAAAGCAGATGGCGATCGTGATGGGAACTATGGTTCCGAATATGAGGCCGAAAAAGTTGATGTAGAGCGTGTTGTAAATAACCTTCGGTCCCATACCGGTGCTTCCGGTAAAGAAATACTTGAAATTCTGAAGTCCGACGAACTCGCTTCCGAATATGCCGTCCTTTATATTGTACTTGGTGAAGGCCATCCAGATACCGGCCATGGGAACATAGGCAAAGGCGATCAGAAGAAGGATCGCCGGTAAGCACATAATGTACAGTTGTCGGTTTTTCTTAAACTCTTTCATTCGATCACCTTTCAGATCTTTAGATTGTATTCCCGTGTCATTTCATTCCATGCGTCTTTGTCTTCGGCTGAGAAATAAGGTTTTCCGGAGCTGGCTTCCTCTGTAAGTATCATCATGCCCGTTGTGCAGAATCTCTTTCCCGAAAGAAGGTATCTCTTTGCTTCTTTTTGAAGTGTAGTACTGCACTCCCTTGTTTCCAGCGGATTGTTCATATCTCTGTAGAGATGAACGTAAAGCATTGAACCGTCCTCTCCGTCGCTGTATCTAAACATCAGATCCTGAACATTCGTGATGTTGCGTCCGTCTCCCAGGATAAATCTGAGTCTTTCGTCGTACAGCCAGCTTGAACTCCAGAAGCCCTTCATATCAAGTTCCGGATAGTACTTTGCAAAGAAATCAAGGGCAAGAGCCATGGACTTATGCATTCTTTCGGGTGTGTAGCCCTCTCCTCCCGGAATATGGAGTGCTATAAGCCAGTCCCCGTCTTTAAGTACCTGATCGTATTCCTTCTTATCGAGGGTAACGGTCCTGTTTTCCGTGTAGCCGAGGGGATTCATGTAATATCCCCGCACGCTTTCTTCTGTCTCTGTGAGTGTAGTCGTGAATATCTCGGGACTTGCTGCTTTTCTGTCTATGTAAAAGAAACCGTTCTTAAGTCCGTCTGTTTCTTTTGGCTCCGAGTGTCCCGTTATATGCCACTCAGCCTCATCGGGAAAGCCCCACCAGAGAAGCTGTCCTTCCGCATCGTAGGTGCAGCCCGCTTCACAAAGCCCCACAACCTTACCGGTCTTCTTGCTTCTGTACAATCTGAAGCGTTCGCCGTGGCCGTAAGGGATGAACAGGAATCTGTCCAAAAGGAAAATGGTCAGGGTGTAGAAATTCATCTTCCAGGGCATGTCTTCCACATTGACCTTTCCCGTTTCCTTATACCTTTTAAGCTGATCTCGCAGCATCCTGTGAGGAATGTCTTCGTAATATTCCTTCGGTATGCCGCGGCGTTTCATCTCAAGCTCTGATACGGGAACACAGGCAAGAAGGATAATGAAAGCATAGGCTTCGCTGTATCCCTTAAGTACCGAAGGAACCAGCTCCGTGTAATTGTCGATGTCGTATTTGTTTCGCATGGAGCACATATCCCATACGAAGAACTTCGAAAAGAAAAGCACCTTTTCATCCGCTTCTATTGCATCAAGGGTTCTGTCAAGGAATATCTTCTTATCTTCCGAAAGATCATAAGGAGCAAGAAGGCTTTCGTAATAATCTCTTTCGATAAGAGTGGAGCCCTCCGCAGGCTCATATAAGTCATAGGCTTCTTTAAGCCCCTTGGGGAGCTTGTGCATTCCCATATATGAAAGAAGCTCGTCATAGGCAAATTTGCTGCTCATTTTCGTTCCTTTTGAAACTTGTTGCGTAGTTTTGTTGCGTTCGTTACGTAAACACTATATCACTGCTTTATTTGTTAATCAATAGTTGCTTTTAACAGATTGTTAATAAGTTTTTTGTGAAATTTTACGTATAACATTTTAGTCTGTTTCGTTGACAACGCAACAAGATTCTTTTATCATATAGTTAAAATAAAGCGTTTCACCACGATCCCTTTGTTTCATAAGGATCGCAGAAAGGATCATAATGAGTACAGTCCGCGATGTGGCAGCTCTTGCCGGAGTGTCAGCAGCTACAGTTTCCAGAGTCCTTAATCACGATACAAAATACAAGATGACCAACGAAACAATTGAACGGGTGTGGAAAGCCGTAGCCGAGCTTGGTTACAAAGCACCTTCTTCTCCCAAGGGTCAGATGCGTTACGTTCACAAATCCGAGGATGCTGCGGCCAACCCGCACAAATTCGGCTGCATACTGAACGTTCAGGGCGGCAAGTACAACGATCCCTACTATCTCTCCATTCTGTCAGGCTTCGAAGACGCAGTGATGAAAAAGGGATACGAAATCTCTTTTATAAGAACAAACGAAGAACTTGACAATCCCAAGGTACTCTACAGCACTTTCCAGGATCCCGTGAGCGGTGTTATCATCATGAATACCCTGGAACCTTCAACTTTTGACTATTTAAAGAAACAGACTCCTTTTATAGTAGGAATAGATACGGATCACAAGGACATAGACAACGTGGCATACGACCACTACGGCGCCGCATTTATGGCTATCAGACATCTTATGGATCAGGGCTACAAGCGGATAGGCTTTATCGGAGGCTTCAGAGACAAAATTAATGAAAGCCGAAGATTTCACGGCTATTACGCAGCGCTCCACTGCTACAATCTTGAGTACAATCCCGACTGGATCCTTGCCAGCAACTGGGACGAGGATTACTGCGACCGCATCATACGAGAAGCATACAAAAAGAAAGTGCTTCCGGATGCTTACTTTGTGGCCAGTGACTTAATGGCCATAAGCGTCCTTCGCACTCTCTTTGATCTTAAGGTTTCCGTCCCCGATGAGGTGGCGGTTATAGGTCTTTCCAATATTGAAATATCCAAGTACTCGAACCCTCCCCTTACGACCATCGCCCTGCCTATTAGAGATATGGGCCGGGTGGCTGCCGGGATACTGTTTGACAGGCTTTCTGGCGACGACACTCCAAGCAAGGTCGTTACTTTAAGTGCCGAAGTCCTGAAACGTTCAAGTACCTGATTATTTATATTACTTTCTTGTTACGTACTCAGCAAGGAGGCTGTAGGTACTCTTGATGGCATCCATGTGAGTTCTTTCATAGCCGTGGCTTGCTCTGGTGCCGGGTCCGATTGCTCCGTGTCTTATATCATAACCTGCCACAAGCGCAGGATCTCCGTCGGATCCGTAATGAGGAGTCAGAACATCAAGTGCGTAATCTGCCTTCGAAACCTTGGCAGCGCTCTCAAGTTCCTGTACCATGTCGTAGTTGTAAGGGAAGCGGGAATCCTTACAGAAAATTGATACCTTTCTTTCATCACTGGTCTGTTCGGGTCCTATGCAGGCAATGTCAACCGCAAGGAAGTCCTTAACATCTGCAGGTACGGTGGATCCGCCGTGTCCGATCTCCTCGTAAAAAGAAATATAAAGATAAACCTTACGTCCAAGCTTAACCTTCTCATCTTTAATATCGTGAAGAAGTTCCATAAGGACAGCCACAAGTGCCTTATCATCAATGAAATGAGACTTGATATAGCCGTTTGAAACGGTGAATCTGGGTTCAACCGCAACATAGTCTCCTATCTCTATTCCGAGTTTCCTTACATCTGCAGCAGACTTAACATCCTCATCAAGAACAACAAATGAGTTCTTATCAAAGTTTGCAACTTCTTTGTCAAGTTCATCCTCTGTTACATGAACTGAAGCATTCTTACGCTGTACGCAGCCGGTGTAGATCTTACCGTCTCTAGTATGTACGCGGACATTCTCACGCTCCGTATGATATGCGTAAAGGCCGCCTACCTTGCAAACCTTGATGGTTCCGTCCTCGTTGATATGGCGGACCATGAGACCGATGGTATCACCGTGAGCTGTTACAAGAAGTGGATTACCCTTACCTCCTGCTTCGATGATAAGACCGCCTTTATGAAGGGTGGAAGTCTTAAAGTCAAGCTTCTTTGCTTCTTTTTCAAGGTAATCCTGAAGCTCGTGATACTGTCCGGTAACGGAATCAATGGACATCTCCTTCTCAAGTTCCTTTAAGTAACGCTTTTCGTTTAATTTGTACTTCATAAAAGAAAATCCTCCTATGGTTTAAATCCCTGTCATTATATCACTTACGGATTCTTTTTCACAGCACTTCCTTCTGTATTCTGTTCCATACGTGCCTCTTGTTTGCGCTCCACAAAGGGGCTATCAGGAGTTTTTTGTCACCGTCCCCCGTAAGCCTGTGAACCACTACGGAATCGGGTATTATCTGCGCACATGCCTTAAGGATATCAATATATTCGTCCTCCGCCATGACAGATACCCGTCCGGCTTCGTACTCTGCGGCAAGATCTGTCCCTTTTAAGATGTGAAGAAGCTGAAGCTTGATGCCCTTCGCACCGGAATTGCAGACATAGCGAACGGTTTCAAGCATATCTTCCTTTGTTTCGTCGGGGAGTCCCAGAATCACGTGAGTTACCGTTTCTATTCCAAGGGCATTAAGCCTTGTTAAAGCCCGGTCGTAAACAGGCAGATCATATCCCCTCCTTATATAACGTGCCGTTTTATCATGAACGGTCTGAAGTCCCAGTTCCACAAAAACAGGCTTGATCCTGTTTATCTCTTCAAGAAGAGAAAGCACCTCTTCAGACAGACAGTCGGGTCTTGTGCCTATGGAAAGTGCCTCGATATGCGGGTGTGAAACAGCCTCCGTATATAGTGCCCTTAGTTTCTCTATACTTCCGTATGTTCCTGTGTAGGCCTGAAAATAGGCTATATACTTATCATCCTTTGTTTTAGATTCAACAAGTTTTTTCCCCGCCTCGATCTGCTCAGTCACGGATTGAAACGGGTCACCTGCGAATTCGCCGCTTCCTCCCGCAGAGCAGAAAATACATCCCCTTGTATCTATGGTTCCATCCCTGTTAGGACAGGTAAAGCCTCCGTTCAAGGCGATCTTATATACCTTGCATCCAAATTTTTCCCTTAAATACTGATTTAACATGATCATAAATTTACTCCCGCGCCGACATAATTAATCCTCAACACTTGAAATATAACACATTCGGAACATACTTGACATCCGCAAATCGTTATGATATCATTCTGATATCAGATAAATATACACGCATATCCAAAGGAGGATATCAAAAGTATGAAAAACAATGTAAAGGAAGTAATTATCAGTGGACACAAAACAGGCGGACTTATTCTTTGTCTGACCATTCTTCTCTACATTTTAGCCATTCCCGGAGCGATAGCAGGGATTGAAGAACCCTATCTTGGTTTCCTTTCGGTCATCTCCGTTATATGGTTATTGTTCGGTTGGATCCTGCTTCTTGGTCTCAAGGTTTTAAAGCCCAATGAGGCACTTGTACTTACACTCTTCGGTAAATATGTAGGAACCCTCAAGGGCGACGGTTTCTTCTGGGTTAATCCTTTTTGCACTTCTTTCAACCCCGCTGCAGGCACCAAACTTGGTCAGAGCGGTGATGTAAAGGGTACACCCTCTCCTATTACAGTCAGCGCCCAGGGAAGTGCCGTTACAACCGGTTATCCTGCAAGCAAGAAGATAAGTCTTAAGGTTATGACCCTCTCCAACAGCCGTCAGAAGGTTAATGACGTTCTCGGTAACCCCGTAGAAGTTGCAGTTGCAGTTATGTGGAGAGTAAAGGATACAGCCAAAGCCGTATTCGAGGTTGATAACTTCAAAGAATACCTTTCTCTTCAGTGTGACACCGCAGTTCGTAACGTGGTTAAGATCTATCCTTACGATGTAACCGACAATGTTGATACCACCGGTGACGGTACCGCAGATGACGGAAGTTTAAGAGGTTCAACAGAAGTTGTTGCAGGCCGTATCAAGGATGAGATCCAGAGCAAAGTTGCAGATGCCGGTCTTGAGATCGTTGATGCCCGTATCACCTATCTTGCTTATGCTCCCGAGATTGCAGCAGCAATGCTTCAAAGACAGCAGGCCGCTGCAGTTGTTGATGCCCGTAAGCTCATCGTAGACGGTGCCGTTGGAATGGTTGAGCTTGCACTTGAACGCCTTAATGAGAAACATACCGTTGAGCTTGACGAAGAAAGAAAAGCTGCCATGGTATCCAATCTTCTGGTTGTTCTCTGCGGCAATCACGACGCACAGCCCGTGGTTAACTCTGGGAGCCTGTATTAATGGCTGAAAAAAAACAGGTGCCTCTGCGCCTGTCCGAAAAACTCTATAATGCCATAGCTGCCTGGGCGGAGGACGACTTTCGATCCGTCAACGGCCAGATCGAGTACCTTCTTACGGAATGCGTGAAACAACGTAAAAAGGACGGAAAGTATGTCGGGCAGTCTATCGACGAAGAGCCTGATTTTGACATCAAATAGTCGTAACTTCTACGGAGGATCCAAATGGGTAAGAAACCAATCCTTGAAATTAAAAACTACACCAAAGTCTACGGTGAGGGAAAGAAAGCCACTGATAACGTGAACCTCACCGTGGAAAGCGGTGACATATACGGCTTTATCGGCCACAATGGAGCCGGCAAGTCCACTACTATTCGTGCTGTTGTGGGAGTACTTGATTTCACTGAAGGTGAGATCTTAATAGACGGTCATTCCGTTAAAACAGAGCCTGTTGAATGCAAAAAGATTACCTCATACATTCCTGATAACCCCGATCTTTACGAAAATCTGACAGGAATTCAGTATCTTGATTTCATAGCCGATGTCTTTGACATAGACGAACGTACCCGTGAAGAGCGGACAAAGAAATATGCAGAAGCACTGGAGATAACCGATGCTCTCGGGGATCTCATAAGCTCCTACTCCCACGGCATGAAGCAGAAGCTTGCCATAATCTCCGCTCTCATCCACGACCCGAAACTCATCGTTATGGACGAGCCCTTCGTTGGCCTTGATCCCAAAGCTGCTTTTTCTTTAAAAAAGATAATGCACGAACTTTGCAAACAGGGCACAGCCATTTTCTTTTCCACCCACGTGCTGGATGTGGCTGAGAAACTGTGTAACAAGATTGCCATCATCAAAGGCGGAAAGATAATAGATTCAGGCACCATGGAAGAACTCAAGGGCAACAAGTCTCTCGAGGAAGTATTCCTGGAGGTGTACGATGAAAAGCAATAGTCCCGCACTGTTACATGCGCTTCTTTTATCAACCAGCCAGTGGAACACTTACAAACACTGCAAAGACAAGAAAAAGAAAGGCCGTATCGTAGGCGGCACCGTAGGAATGTCGGTTCTTTTCATCATGCTCATGGCTTACTGCATTTTAATGTGCATAGGCTTTGGTATGATCGGTGCGGAATCCGCGATCCCCGGGATCAACGCTCTAACAATCTCGCTCCTTGCTTTCTTTTTCACATTTTTCAAGACCAACGGATATCTCTTTAACTTTAAGGAATATGACATGCTCATGGCTCTGCCCCTTAAGGCCAAGACCGTGGCAGGCTGCAAATTCCTATATATGTACGTTAAGACTCTTTCCTGGTATTTAAGCATTACCCTGGCTATGATGATCGGTTACGGAATATATGCAAAACCCGCTTTCTTTGTTTATCCTCTGTGGGTTGTGCTCTCTCTTGTCCTGCCCATCATCCCCATGCTCTTCGCTTCGTTTCTTGGATTCCTCATTACAAGGATCAGCGCAGGCTTCAGGAAGACCAATATCGTGCAGGTTATCCTTACTTTTGCCCTGATTGTTTTCGTAATGTTCATCAGATTCATGTTTGAAGACATGTTCAGAAACGACAAGGTAGAAGAAACTCTTGTGAACATGAATGAGACCATCGATCAGGCCTGCAGCATCTATTTTCCTGCAAACTGGTTCTCAAAGGCTGTCGGAAGCTTAAATATCCTTGATGCTTTTCTTCTAACAGTCGTTTCTTTTGTACTCTTTGAACTTTTATTTATACTGGTCGGAAGATCTTATCGCGAGATCAATTCAAAGCTTAAGAGCCACGCCGCATCAAAGAAAGCAAATCTTTCAGGACGCAAAAAGAAATCAGTTTTAAACTCAATAGCGTTTAAAGAGTTTAAGCGAATGACAGGCTCAACCGTATATATAACAAACGCTGCAGTGGGCGAGATATTTGCGGTTCTCTTTGGCATAGCAGTTTTGTTTTTCGATATCGACAAGGCTCTGACCGAAATGTTTCAGGGGGCTCCCATTACAAAAGAAATGCTCATACCGGCAGTTCCACTTATCATGTATTTCTTCATAGGTATGGTTGCAACCACGGCCATATCCCCCTCTGCCGAAGGAAAGAACTACTGGATAGTAAAGAGCCTGCCCCTTACCGACAAAACGCTGTATCAGGGCAAAATGCTCTTTAATATGTATCTCACCGTTCCTTTCATGCTCTTTGGCACATTGTGTGTATGCATTTCCGCAAGGGTTTCGTTACTGACTTCTATATTGAGTCTTCTGTGCGGATTCGCCCTCTGCGCCTTTTCAACGACCTGGGGATGTGTATGCGGAAGAAAGCACATGAGACTTGACTGGGAAAATGAAGTTGAGATCGTTAAACAGGGAGCTGCTGTTTCCCTCTATCTCCTTCCCAACATGTTCGGGACCATGATGCTGATACCTCTTACAGTCTTCCTTGGCATGAGAGTTAACCAGAATCTGATCATGGCAGCAATGATACTTGTATATTCTCTTTTATCCTTCATAAGCTACAAAAAAGCCGTAGCATAAAAATACTCCCCGAGGCGTATTGCTTCGGGGAGTTTCTTGTCTTTATTCTTTACTTTAATTCCCGTAAGATCTTATTAAGTGCATTATATGCCGTTTCAAAGGATTCAGGACCGCTCATTACGTCACTGCCCTTCTTTTGCATGCTGATTCCGTCACGCTCAAGCGCCGCAAACCCGCTGAAATTAAAGAGATGAGGCTCAAGTGATAAAAATCCGTCAAAGCCGTTCGCAAAAAGCATTCCGAGGATCTTTGCCACATTTCCGTCGCCGTATCCTGCGGGAACCACGGATCCGTCGGCCTTGTTAGCATCCTTAACGTGAATGTAAACGGTGTAATCCTTCATAAGCTCGTAGGCTTCAAGGGTATCCTGACCCGCCTGAACGTAATTTGCAAAGTCGAAAATGGACTTAAAATTGTCACAATAGAAGGTATCCATTAACTTGCGGCATTCCTTTGCCATCTCACCGTAGATCTCTTTTTCATTCTCATGCAAAAGAACAACATCATTGGCCTTGGCGTAATCCACGAACCTGCCGATACGATCGAATACCTCGCCTTCGAATTTAACAAGGTTCTCCGCCCTGTTCTCGGTAGGAATATAGAAACTGAACATTCTTATGTTCTTACAGTCCATCATGTGGGCAACTTCAACACCGCGCTTGAATTCTTCGAAATGCTTGTCAAAAGAATCCTCTATGCCGATCTTTCCAAAGGGTGTACCAAGAGCCGAAAGAGTAACTCCGGCCTCATCAAGGCGCTTCTTGATTTCTTTAACCTTGTCATCATTATGAAAAACAAGGTTATCTCCATCCACGCCGCGCATTTCCATGTGTTTCATGTTAAGCTTGCGAAGGACCGTAAGCTGTGTGGTAAGGTCATCCGCAATCTCATCCGCAAATCCTGAAATCTTATATTCCCTCATGATCTTCTCTCCTTAATAGGTTCCGGTGGTATCAAAAACGACACCACTGCCGGTTTTTCTCTTAGATGTGGCTCTCCGCTTGTTAAGTTCAGAAAGGAACAGTTCCTCGTCAAAAGGAATCTCCACGGTCTTATCAAGCCATGAAGAAAGATACATGGCATTGGAAAGTGTAAGGCCGTTGATGCCTTCCGTTCCTTCAGCCACCAGTTTGCCGCCGTGCAATATCCGATCAGCGAAGGCCTTCATGACTCCGGCGTGCTGTTCGTTCATGCCGTCCGTTTCGATTTCGATCCTTGTCATATCGGGCTTCTTAAAGCCTTCTTTTTCGGTGCGGCAAAAAGTACGCTCATTCTCAGCAAGCTTGTCAAATATGAGCTTACCGTCCTCGCAGACGATCTTGCCCATTTCAAAGGTAAGTTCAAGCCTGTTGGTACCGGGTGCATCGCCTGTGGTTGTAACGAACACGCCTGTTGCGCCGTTGGCGTACTCAAGATAAGCGGTAACGTCATCCTCAACCTCTATGTCGTGCCACTTGGCTTCACTGCAGAAAGCCCTTACCTTCACGGGCATACCGCAGAGCCACTGCAGAAGGTCCAGCTGATGAGGGCACTGGTTTAAAAGAACTCCGCCGCCTTCGCCGTCCCATGTAGCCTTCCAGTCTGCGGCATCATAATATGACTGAGTTCTGTACCAGTCCGTGATTATCCAGTTGACACGCTTAAGCTCTCCAAGTTCTCCGCTTTCGATCATCTCGTGAAGCTTACGGTATACACAGTTGGTACGCTGATTTAACATAAGAGCAAAAACCTTGTCGCTCTTTGAAGCCGCCTCGTTCATCAAGCGAACCTGCTTGGTATATACGCCTGCAGGCTTCTCGCTTAGGGCATGAACTCCGTGTTCCAGCGCATAGATCACGAAATCCGGGTGAAAATAATGGGGTGTGGCGATCAAAACCGCATCCACGCATCCCGAATCTATCAGCGCCCTGCCGTCGTTAAAGCGTTCCACATCCGCGGGCAGATTATCTTTTGCCCATTCAAGCCTTTGCTCCCTGATATCGGCAACCGCTGCAAGCTTTAATTCCGGGATCTTGCCGTCAGCAAGCATCCGCGCGTGATTTGACCCCATTCCGCCGATGCCTATGATCCCAATCCTTACCTGTTCCATACATACCTCCGAAAAGAAATTATCCTTCTGACTTATCTAAAGCTGTAGATCTCCATCATTGTCTTAAAAGAGTTTTCCGCACTTGCAAGATTTACGGGGAATTCGCGTCCTGTGATCAGGCAGTCGTAAAAATCCTCTATGCAGGCCTGATGTCCTCTTCCCCAGTAGTCCTTCACAAATCCCGGAAGCCCCTTGGTGGTCAGCAGCTCATCACCGCTTTCCGTGTTAAGCAAAACGGTATTTGCATTGATCGTGAGCCTTCCTTTGTCACCCTGAATCTCAATGATAACGGGCGCATCGCAGGAGTAGCCGTTTGAGGCATAAAAGCATGCTCTCGCTCCTCCTTTAAACTCCATAACGGCATCAACCGTATCCTCAACCTCGATCCAGCCGGGAAGGTGATGATTGCTTAAAGAAGCCTTAACCGATACCGGCTCTCCAAGATACCGAAGCACAAGGTCCAGTGTATGAATGGACTGATTGATGAGCGCTCCGCCTCCCGAAGTCTCCATGTATCCTTTCCAGGGATCCTTCGTATAATAATCCTCATCCCGCTTCCAGGTAACAAATCCTCTGGCTCCGATCACGTTACCGATCTTACCTTCTTTAATTACCCGATCTGCTATCTCCGTAGTTTCATTATAACGGTTCTGAAAGCATATCCCCAACTTGCCAGGATGTTCTCTGTCCGCAGCCTTAAGGACTTCGAACTGTTCCTCAGATATGGCACAGGGTTTCTCAAGAAAAACAGCCTTACCTGCCTTCAAAAGCTCTGCAGCCATAGGTGCATGCAGATAATGAGGTGTGCATATATGGAACACATCCACATCTGAATCAATCAGTTCCTTCCAGTCCGTATAGATCTTTATATCGCATTCCGGATGCATGTCTCTTCGGGCCTTGGCCTTAGCCTCATCCGTATCGCACAGGACAGTAAGTGCGGCTTTCTTCATCTTCGAAAGTACACCTGCGTGAACCTCGGAAATGCTGCCGCATCCTATTATCCCGGCTTTAAGCTGTTGCGTCTCTGTATCCGACATTGTCATACTTCCTCGTAGTCCATGCATACTCTGCTTGCAGTAAAAGGACGTACCTTTGTGTTGGCCACCTCAACATGCAAGGGGTGAGTGCTGTAACCCTTTAATGACGCCTCATCTTCAAAGGTGGAATCCAGCATCACGTCACAGTTTGAACTCTCCAGAGGCTCAGTATTGACCTTTATGTCCACAAGTCCCGGGATCTTACCCTTAAGACCCTCGAGTCCTTCCTTGATACCGGCCTTAACCCCTGCCGCATCCTGCTTGCATTCGTCCTTAAGATTCCAAAGAATAATATGTTTAACCATCGTTTCCCCCTTTGGGATTATTTTTCCATTGCTATATTATACACGTTTTTCTTTTGAAAATCCGCTGATTTTTAATTTTTTAAATATATATGCAAAAGAAAAATATAAAATTTCTATAACCCTCTACCATTCCCTTTAAAATATGCGATAATAGTCAAGGCATCCTGCTTTTCGGGATGCCTTAAATAATGCTTTATCCAAGAGGAAAAGAAATGCATCTCATTGCTCATTATATGAAAGAGCACTGGCAAAAGATCGCAGGGGGGATCAGTCTTAAGACCCTGGGGTCTCTTTGTGAGCTCATGATTCCATATATACTTGAACACATCATCGACCGGGTGGTGCCCACCAAGGACATGAAGCTTGTGATCCTGTGGGGCCTCGGAATGATACTGGCGGCCCTTATTGTCAGGACCTTAAACGTACACGCCAACTACAACGCTGTGGCGGTGGGCAGGGACTGTATCCGCAAACTCCGCTACGACTTATTTAACAAGACCGTCTACCTTTCGGGATCTAATTTCGACTCCTTCGGACTTCCTTCCATAACATCCCGCATGACCTCAGATTCATACAATGTCCAGAACTTCATCGTCTCTGTTCAGGCGATGGGAATAAGAGCTCCCGTTATGCTCCTTGGTGGCATAGTTGTCACCATGGTGATGGATCCCGCTCTTTCCGCCATCCTCTGCGTAATGGTACCTGTTCTCGGTGCCATCATCTATACCGTTTCCAGAAAGGGTATACCCCTTTACACCGGTGTACAGAATAACGTTGACAACATAGTTCGGATCATGCGTGAGAACATTCAGGGTATCCGTGTTGTAAAGGCTCTTTCCAAGGAAGATTACGAAAAGAACAGATATGACAGAGCAAACCGCGAAATGACCGAAGCTGACATAAAGGCCGGCATTACCATGTCAATGCCCGGACCCATCATGCAGCTTTTCTTAAACATCGGTCTTACTTTTGTAGTTATCGTCGGTGCCAAAAGGGTCAATGCAGGTATTATCGAACCCGGTGTGATACTTGCTTTTCTTACATACTTTAACATGATCCTTCAGGGTGTTATGGGCCTTAACAGAATATTTATGATGATGTCCAAGGCTACAGCATCCGCTGACCGTATCGAAGCCATTCTCAAGGTTGAGGACGATCAGCCCGTACTTGAACATTCAGATTCTGTCTGTCCCGATCCCGGGGCTCACATTGTTTTTGACCATGTAAACTTCGGATATAACCGTTCAGCCCAAGAACAAAGCATTTCAGACATAAACTTTACCATTAACCCCGGAGAATCCCTTGGTATAATCGGCGCTACCGGAAGCGGCAAAACAACGATCCTTAACCTCTTAATGCGCTTCTACGACTGTAATGAAGGACATGTCTATATAAACGGCAAAGATGTCCGCACCTACGACAAGAAGGAGCTTAGAAGCAAATTCGGCATAGCGTTGCAGAATGATACCATCTTTAACGATACTCTTGGCAACAACATTTCCTTTGGCCGTGATCTTTCAAATGATGAGATCGGTTATGCTGCAAGGATTGCAATGCTTGCAGACTATGTTGATGGCCTCGATGACGGATTTGATCACATGGCAGACATAAAGGGCGCCAACTTAAGCGGCGGTCAGAAGCAGCGTACCTTCATAGCCCGTGCAGTTGCCGATAATCCCGAGATACTGATCTTTGACGATTCTTCAAGCGCACTTGACTATAAGACCGATGCCTCACTCCGTAAGTCCCTTCAGACAGGGTTTAAGGATACCACCCTTATCATGGTGGCCCAGCGCGTAAGCTCCATCATGAACCTTACAAACATCTTAGTCCTGGAAGACGGCAGGATGATAGGATACGGCGATCACAAGCACCTTCTTGAAACCTGTCCTATGTACAGAGAAATATACGAATCACAAATGGGAGATATTGCGTAATGCCACCCGCTTCTCAAAGAAACACGAAAAAAGAAAAACCAAAGGACGCCAGGGGCACAATGCGCCGCATCTGGAAATATATAATCAGATACCGCGCTTATGTGATACTCATAGCCCTTCTTTGCATATCCAGTAACATTATGTCCCTTATCGGCCCCTCCCTTGCAGGTAAAGCAATCCAGGAAGCTGCTGCAGGAAAGGGACAGGTCAACTTTGCCAACGTATTCCACTATGCAAAGTTGATGCTGGTTTTTTATGTAACGGCCTCCGCTCTTACTCTCCTTATCAATGTGCTTATGATGAATGTTGGACGAAGGATCGCCCGCCAGATGCGCTCTGACGTCTTTAACAAAATGATGAAGCTCCCTGTAAGTTTCTTTGACAGAAATGCAGCCGGGGACATTATTAGCCGTGTATCCTATGATATCGATGTACTGAGCACCAGTATCTCTACGGATCTTGTTGCCATAATGACCAATGTGATCACCGTATTCGGTTCTCTTTTCATGATGATCTATATAAGTCCGTTCCTGGCGCTGACCGTGCTTATTACAATCCCCATGTCCGTTCTTTATGTACGTCACATGGGCAAAATAACGAGACCCCTTCACGCCAAGCGTTCCGCAGCCTACGGTAAACTTAACGGCTTCGTGGAAGAAATGTTCTCAGGTCAAAAGACTATCCAGGCCTATGCCCAAGAAGACCAGGTGACCGATAAATTCGAGAAGATCAATGTGGAAGCATCCGATGCATTTCACTGGGCAAACCACTATGGAATGACCATGGGGCCTTCCATGAACTTTATCAACAACTTAGGTCTTGCCCTCATAGGTATGTTCGGATCAGTCCTTTACTTAAAGGACATTGTAAACCTTGCCCAGATTTCCTCATTTATACTCTATTCCCGCAAGTTCAGCGGCCCCATAAACGAGATTGCCAATATCGTCAACGAGATCTACTCCGCTCTTGCTGCCGCTGAGAGAGTATTCCATATGCTGGATGCCGAAGAAGAACCTGCTGACGCAGAAAATGCCCTCGAATTAAAGGAATTAGACGGTAATGTTTCAATAAAGAACGTTGACTTTGGATATGTTCCCGAGAAGCTCATCCTCAAAGAATTTTCACTGGATGCACCCGCAGGCAAACTCATAGCCATAGTAGGACCCACCGGTGCAGGAAAGACCACGGTCATCAATCTTCTCATGCGCTTTTATGACGTGAATTCCGGCGAGATCACCATAGACGGTCACGAAATAAGAACTCTAACCAGAAAGAGTCTGAGACATTCTTTTTCCATGGTATTACAGGACACCTGGCTCATAAACGGCAGTATCTACGATAATATCGCCTATGGCAAAGAAGGTGCCACGAAAGAGGAAGTTATCGCCGCTGCCAAGGCTGCAAAGATCCATCATTTTATCATGCAGCTTCCCGAAGGATACGATACCATAATCAGCGAAGATGGCGGAAATATATCAAAGGGTCAGAAACAGATGCTTACCATCGCAAGAGCCATGCTCTACGATTCCAAGATGCTGATCCTGGATGAGGCCACATCCAACGTAGACACAGACACAGAAAAACAGATCCAGTCAGCCATGAGAAAACTCATGGCCGACAAGACCTGTTTTGTTATCGCGCATCGTTTATCCACCATTAAGAACGCTGATAAGATAATCGTAGTAAACGACGGTAGGATCGTTGAGCAGGGAACTCACGGAGAACTAATGACCTTGCACGGTTTCTACCACAAGCTCTATGCTTCCCAGTTTGAATAAGAGCAGCTACGCTTTATGGTTCATTCCCCCAGTACCGATTTTCTGCTCATACCGCGCGTGAAAGCACCTGTCGCGACATAGTAGTTTCCAAAGAAAGACTTTTTTATACGCTTTTCGCCGAGCATCATATTAAGTTCATTCTTTATCTGAGTATTAAATATGCATTAATCGACGGTTATTACAAGTTCTCCCGGCTCCACATGACAGCATAGAAAAAGAACTTCAACGCCTGCCGCACGGGCCTCTGAAAGGGCTTCGCCAAACTCGGGATGGGTTTCGATGTTTGGCCTTACTTCAGTAACACCGTCCATCTGGATCACGAAAGCAAGAATGGCGTGAATTCCTGCTTTTTTAGCTTTTATAAGCTCATGAATGTGCTTGACGCCACGCTCCGTGGGAGCATCCGGGAAGTATCCAACGCCGTCAATTTCGAGAGTGCATCCCTTCACCTCCATAAGGTATCGCTCTACGCCTTTCTCCATGTAGAAATCTATCCTGGAAGCGCCGTAAGTATACTCAGGAATAACTTTATCGTAGGGCTTTGTTGCCAGCCATTCTTTTACGACCTTATTCGGCGCCTGACTGTCTATATTAAAAAGAATCCCGTTCTTTTTCCTGACAGCGACAAGATCGTACTTAGTCTTCCGGTCAGGAGTGCCGGGAGCAGTAAGCCATACTTCGCATCCCGGTATAAGAAGTTCCTTGCATCTGCCCGTATTCTTAACGTGTACGATCTCCCTATGTCCCTCTATATCAACTTTCGCAATAAACCGGTTGGGACGTTTTATAAACACGGCTTTTACAATATTTGAATATTTCATAGACTTATTGATTGTAGTTTAGCATTTCGGTCAGTACCGGGGATTTGCTTGCAAAGAATGAGAACTCGCCACTGTCAAGGATATTGCCCGCATCATCCGTCACTCTGATATCAAAGACAAGGATATGTCTGCCTGTTTTGAGCTTCATGCATTCACAATAGATGTACTCAGTGTTTACGGCCGGTAAAAGAAAATTGAGGTTGGCTGAGACCGTGGTCACATAGTAACCGCTCATACATCCGGTGGCGCCTGCCATGGTATCCACAAATGTAAGCAACGCTCCTCCATGTACACTTCCGTAAGGATTAAGAAGATGTTCATCGATCTTTACCCTTGCTTTACTGTAGGTACTGCTTAATTCAAGAATCTCAAAGCCTATGAACTGATTAAACTTGTTCTCATAGAGCTCTTTGATCATTTTCTCGCGTATTTTGCTTTCTTTTTCACTATTAGCCGGTCTCATGACTACCTCGTTTTCTATTGATCTTTATCTGCCACTACACTATGTCAGCAGCCTTGCACCCTGTCACTGTGATGAGGTCAGTGGGAGACAATTCAATCTGGAATCCTACTTTTCCGGCACTGACAAATATCTTATCTAGTCCTGTCGCCGTTTCATGAATAAATGTCGGAAAGGGTTTCTTCATCCCCACAGGAGAACAACCTCCGTGTACATATCCGGTGAGAGGAAGAAGATCCTTCTGTTTGATCATGGCAATTGCCTTCTCGCCTGATACTTTGGCGGCTTTCTTTAAGTCAAGTTCGGCGCCTACCGGGACTACAAACACATAGTAGGCACCGGACTTTCCCTGGGTGACTAAAGTTTTAAAGACCTTCTTTGGATCCTCACCAAGAATACCTGCAATATCCTCGCCTGTAAGCGTCGGATCCTGGTCATATGCATGGCTTGAATATTCGATCTTTTTACTTTCAAGCACTCTCATAACATTGGTCTTTTCTTCTTTTTTCATACTGCAAAAAGAATCCTTTCTTTCGGTACGTAACACGTTCAATACTATCTTACGCCTTTTACTGAACTTCGACAATTATAAACAAAACATAAACTTTATAAAGAATTAGCACTCTCTATTGACGAGTGCTAATTATGGTGCTATAACGAAGTCGAACAGAGGAACAGAGAAGACCAAAAGAACCAAATGTTCCAATGATCCAATCCCTCCTTCCCCTTGCTCAGTAGCTTATAAACAGTATTGAGTGAAAAGGAGGTATTTATTATGTTAAGACCTAGTATTTTCGGAGAAGATTTATTTGATGACTGGTTCGATCTCCCTGATTTCGGTGACCTGGATCGTGTCGAGAGGAAGCTTTACGGACATCACGCAGGCAGAGTCATGAAGACGGATGTTCACGAGCATGACGATCACTATGAATTCGATATCGATCTTCCGGGGTTTAAGAAAGAAGAGATCAAACTTGCGCTGAACAATGGTTATCTTACCGTCAGCGCAGCCAAAGAACTGGACAAAGACGAAAACGACAAGAAGGGCAAACTGATCAGACAGGAACGCTACTCCGGCTCAATGCAGAGAAGCTTCTACATCGGCGACAACCTCACCGAGGAAGACATCAAGGCAAGCTTCAAACACGGAGTACTCAGCATCAACATCCCCAAGAAGGAAAAAGAGAAATTGCCTGAAAAGAAACAGATATTGATCGCATAGTAAGTAACCGGAAGGCCGGTGGGTTTATCCCATCGGCCTTTTTCCTGCTTGTAAGATTTATTTATTCATTTTAGCTATCACTTCTGCTTTTGCCTTCTCGCACTCTTCGATCACAACATCGCAGAATCTGTCAAACTCAGGATCCTCCTCATACCTATCTTTATGAGAAAGAACATAATCAAGGGCTATCCTTACTCCTTTGTGGAACGGGATAGTTGTGGTCATGGTAGGTGCAAGTCTCTTAAGCTTGCTGTTATCAAAAACAACCGATACCGATTTATCACCGATGAGACTGCCCCTGAAGTCATAACCGCATGCCTCTCCGGCATCGGCCAGAAATTCTGAGGATACATAGTAAGGCTTAAGTTCTACACCAAGGGCATCTGCGATGGTCTGATGAATCTGGTTCCAGGAAAGGATCTCATCCCCTGTGATCTGGAACGCCTCGCCGATAGCGTGCCTGTTTCCCATAAGTGCTATGTAGCCTACTGCAAAATCCTTGTTAAAGGTGAGTGCCCACAGTGATGTTCCATCGCCCTGAATTATAACGGGTTTACCCTGCTGCATTCTTCTGATAACCTGATAAAAGCCCTTGTTTCCGTGAACCCCCAGCGGTATACTCCGCTCATCATAGGTGTGACTGGGTCTGACTATGGTAACAGGGAAGCCTTCCGTTCTGTATTTATCCAAAAGAAATTCTTCACAGGCAATCTTATTTCTGGAATAATCCCAGTAAGGATTTGCAAGAGTTGTGCCTTCCGTGATCACATGGTGAGCTGCCGGTTTATTATATGCCGAAGCAGAGCTGATAAAGATGTATTGTTTAGTCTTTCCCTTAAAGAGCCTGTAATCGCGCTTTACAGCTTCCACATCAAAAGCGATGAATTCGCTCACCACATCGAACTCCATACCCTCAAGCTTCTTTGCCGCATCTGCCTCATCATAGATATTTGCAACGATCTGCTTGATGTTCGCAGGTACTTCATCCTTGCGGTTTCCTCTGTTTAACAGATACACCTCCCACATGGGATCTTCGGCCAATGCCTTGATGATTCCCATACTGATGGTCCCTGTTCCTCCGATAAACAATGCTTTCATAGTAATCCCCCTTTTCATGATTTACACTTATTTTAAGATCTTTTTGATCTCCGGATCGTCTGCATTTGGCAGGATCTTTGCGAAATGCTTCAATATCCTGTCGTAAGACTCCTGCGGTGTTCGTTTGTAAACAGAATCAACAAACTCTTTACCTAAGAACTTCTCAGGAGTTGAATACTCGGCAACTCCCCATCCATATGTATTTCCGGACTTATCCATTGCATATCTGAAGTCACTGATTACGACGTAGCACTGTTTTTGAAGCCTCGTGATCATGGTGTCGAAGCCCTTACGACCGTTTTTATTGTATCCTCCGACCTTTTTTAACTGCTTGGACATGATCGGCGCGTTTGCATCTAACAGGTTATACAGTTCTTTGTCGTAAAAAGAAGCCAGACCGTCATCATATCTTGCGTCGAAATCATACCCGTCTCTTCGGAAATTTGCGAAGTCAGGGAACCACTTGGAACTTACATACATAGCTTTATTTCGCAGAAACTTCCCATAAGCACATTTCATCTCCGCAATTACCGGGCCCTTCCACTCCCAGGCGGGCCAGAATCCGTCATCTCCGTCATGATACCAGCATCCGGGTGCGATGTGTTCTTCAATCGAGAATCCTTTAATCTCGTTTGTAAAGAACGGGACAAAGCCCAGTTCATCTATTACATCCATCAGTTCTTTCATGGAACCGATAGTAAACCCGTCGGAAAAAGTCATATCGAACCCCTCAGATTCAAATACTCATTGTATTTCGCGTTTGCTTCTTCATTTTCTTTAGACGCTATCCATTCATTCTTGTAATCGTTCATACAGTCCACTCAGTCCGTGATAGTCAGTTCAAGTTCATCTCCGGGTGCAAGGATTATTCTGTCCGGTACGTCAAATGTCGCTGCAACAGTCGCATCGAAACCACCTGCGTTGGCAGGGATCATATGATAAGGGATGCTGTATCTCGCACCAACAAGATTGGCGCATTCAATGGCTTCGCTCATATCCATGTTGTAAACGCCATCGCAGCAGAAGAAAGCATAATCAAGGCCTCTGTCAGCAAGTTCCTTCATTTGCGGAGTAGTGGAGGTATCTCCGGTAACATACAGCGTAGCACCATTGGAAAAAGAAAGGATAAACCCTACACATTCCTTTGCATTATGATTCTTATTATATCCGGCCTCGACCGCCTCTACTTTAACATAACCCAGATCAAAGGTCTGATGTACTCCGTCTTTGATGGCTTCTTTCCAGGTAATGGTCCCGCAATCATCATTCTTTTTCGAGATAAGTTTTGTCTGCGTGTGGTCATAGTGGCCGTGGGTTTCAAGTATCAGGTCAGCAGGCTCGTCATAACCGTCACCCATGAACGGATCGATGTAGATAACCTTTCCTTCCGGTGTTGATATCCTCATACTTGCATGGCCCTGATACAGTAATTTAGCGGGTTCTTTCATTTCCTCCTCCTCTTTTTCCGGATCCTCTGTTTCGATAGCCGCGGGTTCGACCGAAGCCTCTGTTTCCTGTTCCTGTTTCAGATCTTGTTCCTGATCTTCACTTGTAACAGATACATTGATATACTCTTCTGCCTCCGCCTTAACCGAAGTCTGTGCAGAAACTTCAGGGACTGACGGCCCGAGCTCGTTTCCGCAGGCAGAAAGCGCAATTATAGTGATCAGTGCTATTTCAAAGAATTTCTTTTTCATAATAGTTTGTGATAGCTTTGATAGGTGTGATAGGTTATACGGGATTAGAGTTCCCTTTCAAGGTCACTCTCCATCTTATAATCGCTACTCCGATAATTATAACATATCCGATGATACTTAGTGCTGTTGGAGCTTCATGAAGGAACAAAATTCCCCATAACGCGGCAAAAATAACCTGAAGATAGTCAAACACGGAAAGCTTCTTGGCCGGAGCATATTTGTATGCCGTAGTGATTGCAAATTGCCCTATTGCCGCTGAAAGTCCGGCCCCAATAAGGATCGTAAGCTGAAGTGGAGTCATATGGACGTATCCTTTCATCATAAATGGCAAGGTCAGCAGACAGGAAAACAACGAAAAGCATATAACTATAACCGGCGTGGCTGCGCCTTTACCTGTTGCTCTTCTCACAAAAACATATGCCGTTCCTGCTCCAAATCCGCCGTAGAGTCCGATGAGGGCAGGCACCAGTTCCATGTTACCCGGAGTGGGTCTTATGATAAATAAAGCTCCGATAAAGGCTATAACTGTTGCAGTAATATCAAGCTTGGAAGGTTTTTCTTTGAGAAGCGGGATCGAAATAAGAATTGCAAAGAATGGTGACAGTTTATTGAGCATGTTGGAATCTGCCAAAGCCAGTCTGTCAATTGCGTAGAAGTTGGCAATAAGTCCCGTAGTTCCAAACAAACACCTAAAAAGAATGTCAGTTCCGAACTCTTTCGTGATCACAAATTTTTCTTTTTTGATAAGCAGCGTGGCTACAGCGATGACAAGGGCAAATGCATTCCTGAAAAATGCCTTTTGCATTGTGGGAAGATCCCCGGCCAGCCTGACAAAGAAAGTCATAAAGGAGAATCCCATTGCCGCTATGACTATGAATGATATTCCTTTTGTCTGATCTTTCACCGAATCATCCTTTCTTTTACTGGTTATGCTCGCCAATGATCTTTTCCATCCAGATCATATTGTACCAGCGATCGAACTTATAACCACACTTATGGAACTCTCCAACTTTGGAATATCCCAGATGCTCGTGAAATTCAGCGCTGTTTTTTGTAAGATACTGATCCTCTTCGTCCGGATATCCTATGCAGGCATACATATTCAGTATTCCCATGGCTTTAACTCTTTCTTCCAAAGCCTCATATAGCATCCGGCCAAGGCCGCTTTTTCTCTCGTTATGATCAATATAGATTGTTGTCTCACAAGACCAGTCATAGGCTGCTCTGTTCTTAAAGACACCTGCATATGTATATCCAACTATGCGGCCGTCTCGTTCTATAACAAGATAAGGATAGCGCTTCGTGATATTTTCTATCCTTGTCGTAAACTCTTCCAAAGATGGCGTATCATACTCAAAGGTGATGGCAGTGTTTTGAACGTAATAGTCGTATATTTCCAGAAGACGCTTTGCATCTGCCTTCTCTACACTTCGTATTACAAGTGATCCTGTTTTACTCATTTTCTTTTATCTTCCTTTCCGTAACCCAGTTCTCAATTTACTTCTTCCGGTTTGAACTTTAATATTCTCCGTTATAAAAATAAAGCATATTGTTGATATTGGCATTACCAAAGCTTAATATCGACGTAAAAACCAGTGTATCTGCAAAGCCGCAAAGGCCTTTTATATATAATGCCAGAATGGTTGAGATTATCCAATAGATCATTACTCTCCCTATAGCAGATGCCATAATTCTCCTTTTGGCATAAGCATCACGTCTCCCGGAAATGTCTCAATTTCGTTTCCTTCAAGATCTTTGACGACGGTATCTTCCCAGTACTTGTAATCTGCACCTTCCCCTTCTTCATACCACCGATTGAAGAATAGTTTTTCTCCCGCTCTTAGGAAAAAAGAATCATGATCGTCCATCTTAAAGCTAACCTTCTCCGGCCATACGATCTCAAATTCATTAATGCCTACACACTGTCTGGTAAGTGTAAGCGGAGCCGTCTGAAGGCTTAAATTATAGCAGTCCTTCACTGAAGCAAGCGGTAACTCCGCATGAATTTCCGTCTTGTGTTCCTTGCAGTCAAAGCGGACGATCTGTATCAATCCTTTCACAAAGTCCACATTCAGAATATAGATGCCACCCTCAAAAAATACAGGTTTCTCACTATAGCAGCCTTCCTTTTTGGGTACAGGCGTATAAACCTCCCCATCCGGATAGTGAACAAGACACAACTTGCGTCCTTTCACCGGATGCCCTTTTTTGAAGATTTCCTCTGCCTCATAGAGATCACCTTGCTCATAGTCTATTCCAAAGTACCACTCATTTCCTGCGCCCGAAATCTGCTCGATATATGATATTCCATCTGTATCAATAACTCTCATAAATCCCCTCTTGATTCCCATCATTCCCTTGTCTTTAACTCTATGTTATTCATATGATCACAGTCACCCTATCAGTCCCCAATATCACAGATAAACAGACATCCGTCGAACTCACCATCAAGGCCTGCGCCGGAAGTTGTGATAAAGAGGCTCTTTCCGCCTTCTGCAATGGCGCAGGAGGTTACATTTTCAGCCGGGAGCAGTATCTCACCAAGTTTCCGGCCGTCGATGCCGCTTCTTTTCTCGATCCGGTGTCCGCCCCAGTAAGCAACCCACAGATTATCATCCCCATCTATGCAAAGACCATCCGTAATGCCGTTCTCCGCAGTAAAAAGAACTCTTCTGTTAGTAATATCACCGGTATCCACATCATAATCGTATTTGAAGACCGCATGCTCCAACGAGTCAGAGAAAAAGAAGCATCTTTCATCACTGCTCCAGGCCATGCCGTTGGAGATCTTGGTATCTGGCTGAAGGATACGTACCAGCCCCTTATCAAGGCAGTACAAAGCCCCCTCCGCAGGATGATCATCATTGACATAAGCCCCGAAAAAGAGCCTGCCCCGGGGATCAAGCTTAGCATCATTACAACGCCAGTACGGTTTAAAATACGGCTTCAGATCAAGCATACATTCAGTTTTACCATTCACATATGAGTAGATACCATCCATTGCAGCGAGAATAAAGCCATCCGAGTCAGGCATTGGAATCGCTGAACCCAGGGGCTGCCCCAGTTCAAAGCAGGTCTTTTGCCCGTCTATCATAGTCCAAAGCCTGCCCTTTGATATGTCTACCCAGGAATATCTCTTAAACCGCCCATCATAAAAAGGGCCTTCGCCAAGGTCGTTTTTTTCTTTGTCAAAAACCTCTGCTTTGTACTCTTTCATGCTATAGCCTCCCGGCGCATTCCGCCAACGTCTCTTTGCTTGAATTCAGTAACTTATTTGACCGTCCACTCCGTCCATTCGATGCGATTGTATTGCATTACATCGTCGGCAAACTTCATCCCGAGTTTCTCATAGAAAGGAATCGCATTTTCATTAACTACCACGTATACTGCGATATCCTTCTCTCCACCGGCCATTTCGTGAGCTTTCTTCATAAGTTCCCGTCCGATTCCCTGTCTTTCATAGTCTCTGTCAACACCAAGATCCGTTATATGAAGCCAGTAACAGAAATCCGTAAGGGCAAAAAGAACACCGATGACAAGACCTTCAGGATTCCTGGCCACCAGGCTGATACTTACATTCTTGACGAGTTTAGGGATCCTTTCTTCAAATCTTTCTTTGGGGTATTGTGATCCAAGGTCTGTTCTTTTGAGAAAATCAATATACTCCTCAGCAGATATCCTTTCGCTTTGAATAGTATAGTTTTCCTTTTCCATCGATAATCTCCGTCAGTTATAGATTCTTTTTATCAAAGAATCAATTGTATTCTCATAATCCCGGTCGATCATGACAACATAATCGCCGGCGTTTTTGAATCCTGATGCAAACTTTTCATTCTCTTTCTTCAGCAGATCCTTTGAAAGCCATGAATCCTCAAGCCTTTTTTCGATATCCGATGCATGACTTTTGATCTTGTCGAAATGTGAGTCAATATAATCATCGGCCAAGGAAAGACAGATAAGTTTAATCTGAGTCAAATATTCTTCTTGAAAATCCTGTTTCCAATCAAAAGGTACATAACAGCCCTCGACGATCAGATTCTGCTTGTTTTCGATGACAGTTTTGATCATTTCCCTGACGATAGGCCAAAGATAATCCGTAAGTTGATCATCATCTTCCGGTGTAAGATCAGTTCTACCGCTTCTTATAAGCCCCATTTTCAGATGGTCAATCGAAAAATAAGGATATTCAAATTCTTCAAGCATTTTCTGTGCCAACAGGGTTTTACCCGTATGAGACGCACCGGTTATCAGTATAATCATGTTTTGTACCTTATTAATTCAAAAAAGCTATTAATACTTCAATTGTAGCAAATAACGCTATCAGACTGGGTATACTGCTTTCCCTCTTCCAACCTAAAGCTATGCATTCTGGCATCTCCTCCGGACCAACTATATGGTTTGTCTTCCTCGGTCTTTCCTTCTGCGATCTCAACTGCTCCCCGGCGCAAACACCTCATTAAGGATATATCATCAAATCCCTGGGCATGACCATGCAAGATCCGATCGGCTTCTTTTTCAAGGAACATGATCCGATCCAGGCTCTTAACAAAATCCGCCATCGGTGATGCACCCGGAACCTGCATCCACAGGTGATGATTAATAGAATCTCCCGTAAAAAGAATCCTCTCTTCCTTCAAAAGAAGCATTATCCCCCCGGGAGTGTGACCCGGAATTTCAAAAATGGCAAGAGTTCTTCCGCCAAGATCCAGAGAGTCTCCTTCCCTGATTGGCTTGAAAGGAGGGAAAACGGCTCCTCTTGCTTTAAGTATATCCGCGTAAGCCGGATCCTTCACAAACAACTCGGCCAGATCATAATCTGCAGGGTGCATGTAAGCCTCTTTAAAATACACGTTTCCATAGATATGATCCGGATGTCCGTGTGTATTTACAACCGTAACCGGTTTGTCGGTAAGTTCCGCCGTTACTTTTGAAAGGTCATTATATCCCATCATCGTATCTATCAGGCAGGCGCGTTCCTCTCCTACTACCAGATAGCCTGTAGCGGCATGACCCTCATCCAGCAAATACAAACCTTTTTCCAGTTCTTTTACGAACATTTCCATAAGAATCCCATCCTTCTCAATAATATTTCACCCCAGTCCCAGCGCTTTTTCAGCAAGTACCACAGTTTCTTCGACAGTTCTGTCCTCATCGCGATATATCACGTTGAAACCTGAATTCTCAAGTTCGTCATAGGCTTCCTGAGAGCAGATGAGTTCAAGTCCCTGCCTGTAATTCTCCATTGCCTTTTCGGGATCCGGCTCCTCAAGGATCAGTCTGTAAAGGAACTGCTTCTCAGGATCCGGCCTGTCAAAGAATCTGTGAATTGAGATCTTGGGAGCTGATAGCATTACAAGAGTGTGATCCAAAGGTGCTATCTCCCTCAACGTCTCAATACTGATATTTGTATCCACAAAAACCTTTTTACCCTGATTACAGATCTCCGGAAGCATCCGAAGTTCTATGATCTCACATTCCTTTTTGACCCCGTCTATCCAGTCTTTGTACTCTTTCGGTGATCTCCTGATAAAATCATGCCAGTCCGCAAGATCCCTGGTGTATGTAAGGCAGGGAAATTCCTTGGAATCCAGCTCCTCCGGATAGTTATCGTGGTAATTTTCTTCACAGGCAATACCATCATACTTCCCGGCAAGTTCCTTAACCATGGTGGATTTGCCGGCATATGAAGTCCCTATGATAAAATACGCATTTTCATAATACTGTTTCGACATAATACTCTTAAATATCCTTTTTTCCTAATAGCTTAAAGATATCCCTGTTTCGATCCAGAAGATCCGAAACCGCATCCTGAGAAAGCACGCCTCGCTTAAGGTCAGCGGGAATTTTACCTGCCTCGTCGGCCTCGTAGTCCTTGAGCCACTGTCCGCCGGTGTAGTACTCTTCCAGTTTCTTTATCTTCTTCTGCATATCAGCGAGCTTCTCGTATGTGCTTTCAAACTCATCGATCGCCCGGTTCGCATCATCAAGGATCGTTTCCATTTTACGTATCCGGTCTACCCTGCTCTCGCTCATATAATCCTCTTTCTTCTCTACTTTCTGCGGCCTTCTCTATGGAAAAAGAAACCGAGATTGATCCTTACTTCTCCTTTATCATCAAGAGGATCTATCTTAAAGTCATAGTAACTGTCACTCCTTGTGGTAAGCGGAATGGGAGTTCCTTTTTTACTCTGTCCCTGTTCGTCCGAATACTCAAACTTTCCATAATCTCGTCGGTTCTGTATCAATTTCGTAATACTAAACATTATCCATTATACCCTCTGCGGTCACGTCAGCCAAGTAATTTCAAGTTTTGTTAGCACACGTGTAGTATAATAATATTATGAAACCCATAAACATTTACACTCTTACCAGAATATCAAACCCCGAAAGACTTTGTCGCCTGGAGCGGCAGTTGTCGGGAAGAAACGTCTTCCTTAAAATCAAGGAATGGGAAATCAAGGGCCTTCGCGCGCTTACTGACAGACTATGCGAACATTCAAGCGATGCCCCCGCCTACGATTTCTTTTACTCATTTGTAATGCCAAAGCTTGGAAAAGAATTTGATCTGATAAGGATCGCATCCGACTCGGTGGTAAATATAGAACTTAAGAGCGGCGACGTTACTGACGAAGCCATCAGAAACCAGCTTTTAAACAACAGATACTATTTGTCGACCCTGGGCCGCACGATGCACTTTTATACTTACATAGATTCTGAAAATCGTCTCGTTCGCTTATCTAACAAAGGCAAGCTCACAGAAACAGATTTTGACGATCTGATCAGCGTGCTTAAAAGGCAGGACGATATGTATGACGGCGACATCGAGGACCTCTTTAAGGAAGAAAGCTATCTTATCTCTCCTCTCGCAGATTCTGCGCGGTTTCTTAGAAAAGAATACTTTTTAACTTTCCAGCAAAGAGACATTAAGAAACAGATCCTAAAGATCGTGAAACGTACCGGTGCCGATAAAGAAAGGCCCGTGCCGGTTCAGGGATTTACAGGGTTGCCCGGGACCGGTAAAACCATCCTTCTTTTTGACCTTGCAATGACCCTCTCCGTTTGGGATAAAGTATGCCTTCTTCATTTCGGAGCCCGTACAAAAGAACTTGATAACCTGAATGAACGCTTGAAGAGAATTGACTTTTACTACTGTTCGGAGGGCACGCCACCGGAAATAACTGATAAATACGAATATATTCTCATAGACGTGGGGCACAAGATAAATCGCGAATATCTTGATTGGATACTTGATCTTTCCCGAAAGTGGAATGCACCCATCGTAGTTTCCTATGACCGTGAAGACGCCATCTCCGAAGAAGAACGACTCGGTTACGGCTCATGCCTGATCGAAGAGATTCCTGAATTCATCCTGTACAGACTTACAAACAGGATACGTCTGAACGCGGAATTATCAACCTTTATCAACTGCGTTATGAGTTTTAAGACGAGATCACAAAGAAAGGATTATCCGTCAGTTTCAGTAGCTTACGCCAATAACGTCGAAGAAGCCGGCGAGCTTATCTGCGAATACGAAAAAGACGGGTATGTGTTCTTGCAGGATAAAAACCTTTCAAAGCCAGTGTTTCCAAGCCGCGCTGCAATGTATAAAAACAACTGCGAGATCGAAGGCTCAGAAGACAGCGGAAAAGAATTTGACAAAGTCGTTGTGCTTCTCGACGAAGGATTCTATTACGATGACGAAGGTGACCTTAGACATGTCAGCAATTCCGCGGTACGGCGCCTCTTCCACGGCATGAGCCGCGCCAAAAAGAAAATCGCGCTCGTGATCAAAGAAAACGAGCGCGTGTTAGATGTTATGTTGTTTATTTTACAGCGGAAATAGAGTCCGGGTATTTCATAAACCCAGATCCGGCCGGATTATTAAATAATATCCAGTGTCTTGAGAATTTCATATGCGATAATCGAGTGCCCTGCATCGGTCGGATGAACCCCGTCCTCACTTATCTCGCTATCGGTTGCACCTTCCGCAATGTGCTTGGCGAAAGCGCCTTCAAGGCAGAGATAGTAATCCGCATATTCTCTTGCAAGCTTTCTCTCAATAACGATAAACGGATCAAGTTCTTCATGAAAGACCACGCGTTCAGGTACCGAGAAAAGAACATAGGGCTCCATAATAAGTATCTTGGTACCCGGAAGCTCTTTCTTTATCCTTGAGAGCACCGTGCGATAATTCTTTTCAAACTCCTCCGGTGAAGTCGGATCATTTGAATCATACTTTCGCCAGGCATCGTTGACACCGATCAGTATTGAAACAAAATCAGGTTTAAACCCGAGGCAGTCATTATCAAGTCTAGAGGCAAGATCCTTTGTCCGGTCTCCGCTGACCCCCTTGTTTATGAATGTAACTTTGTTACCGGGAAAAAGCACATCATATATCTTCTTAACCTTGCTCGGATATCCGTTGCCAAGATCATAAAGATCCTCCCTTTTACGGTCGACATCCGTCACCGAATCGCCGTAAAATAACACCGTTTCCCCATCCTCAAAAAACCTTTTCATTTAACCACCCTTTTAATCCTTTCATTATACGAGCTCCTTAACTCACTTTTTTATCAGTTAAGAAGTTGCTGTCCGCGATATTGTATCGTCTAACCCTTTATTTTTTGCGCAATACAAAGAGTCTTCTTTTTTCTGCCGACTCGCCGGGCCACGCGAAATGGTCGAGACGTTCTACATCAAAGCGGGCAGAAAAGATATCTGTCCATTCCTCGTCAGAGTGGAAAACAAGCCTTAAAACACCGTTACTGTAAAACTTGCGTCCGTCAACAAGTTCCATGCCTCTTTCCGCACACTCTTCAGGAGTCATATAAAAGTTCATTCCAATAACGATTATGGCATCATCCGTGGAAATCCTGGCAAGATCATCGATGATCGCCTTGGCAGTTTCAGTGGGAATAACATCCAGTACATTGGAGCATATGATTCCGTCGTAGCTTTTATCTGCAACAGTTCCGAGCCAGTCAAAACCTACATCAAAAGTCTTGAATCCTTCACGGACCTCAAATTTATCAGCATAGAATTTGGCTGTCTCGATAGGGCCCTTGGATACATCAACTGCGGTTACATCGGGGCATCCGCTCTTGGCTGCAATGATACCTGCCCAGGCATTTCCGCACCCGTAATCAAGCACTTTCTTTTTCTTTCCAAGAGTCATTACCGCTTCACAAAGCTTCTCTGAAGGAGCCATTTCCTTCCAGTCTGCTGCTCCAAGTTCTGCGACAGATTCTTTCTCCTCGTCTGTAATAGCTATGGCCTGATCCCAAAAGTCGATCAGTGACTTGTTATCCTGTTCAATATTGTTCATGCTTTATAGTCTCCAAATATTATTATTCTGCGTAGGTCTCTACGATAGAGCAAAGAATGTCTACAACTTTGTCCATGCCCTCTGCGGTTATGTGCTCGAAAGGACCGTGATAAGCATATCCGCCGGTTCCAAGATTCGGGCAGGGAAGTCCTCTGTAGGAAAGTCTTGCTCCATCCGTGCCGCCGCGAACCGGAACATCCAGGGGCTTAAGACCCTGTTTCTCAATACACTTCTTTGCTGTTTCCACTATGTGCATATGAGGACGGATCTTCTCGATCATATTTCTGTACTGCTCGGTGATGGTCAAAGAAACCGTACCCTCGCCGTACTTTCCGTTCAATGTCTTCTCGATCATGCGAAGAGTCTCAAGTTTAGCTGCAAAAAGGTTCGCATCATGATCTCTTACGATATAGTCAATCTCCGCATTCTCTACGTCACCACGGATGTCTGTAAGATGGTAAAAACCTTCTCTTTCCTCCGTATGTGCGGGAGTTTCAGCCGCTGGGAGCATGGATGAGATTTCGCAGGCAACAAGAGCCGCATTAACCATACGATTCTTGGCATCACCGGGGTGAACGCTTACGCCTTTAACCTTGAACACAGCCTTACCGGCATTAAAGTTCTCATATTCGATCTCATCCTCGGGGCCACCGTCCACGGTATATGCGAAATCTGCGCCAAAAGAATCAAGATCCAGAAGCTCTGCACCGTGTCCGATCTCTTCGTCCGGTGTAAATGCTATGCAGATCTCCCCGTGAGGCTTTTCACCCTTAATGAGTACTTCGGCAAGCGTCATGATCTCAGCGATTCCCGCTTTATCATCCGCACCAAGAAGTGTACTTCCATCTGTGGTGATCAAAGTCCTTCCTTTAAGACCTGAAAGATGAGGAAAAAGTGCATTGGTCAGTGTACGGCCGTTTCCAAGCACAACGTCGGAACCATCATAGTTTTCATGTATGACCGGTTTAACATTCTCACCCGAACTGTCGGGTGCGGTATCAAGGTGAGCGATAAACCCGATCTTAGGTGCGTTCTCACACCCCTTAGAAGCCGGGATATGGCCTGTAACGTAGCAATGCTCATCCACTTTCGCATCGCTGATTCCAAGAGCTTTCATCTCCGATACAAGCTTTTTAGCAAGGTCAAACTGCCTCTTGGTAGACGGAGTAGTCTCCGACTCTTCATCACTTGTTGTGTGTACTACAACATAATTCAATAATCTTTCATATGCTCTCATATATATCTCTCCTTCAATTATCTTTCATGATCATGCTTTCCCGCTACTACGACACCGGATTTTCTTTGATGTACTCTTCCAGAATCTCAGCTGCATCTCCTATGATCTCAGGGCAAGGACGCTTTTTATAATACTCGCTTGTCCGTGCTTCCGGTACCGGCACGTCGTGATGCACACTTAGTCCAAGCAATTCACGGCAGACTATAGAACCGTGTGTTTCTTCAAACCTGTGGGCCAGTTCCTGAATTCTGGCATAATGATCAGCTTTTACTTGTCCTGTTTCAGGCCCATCGTACCCGTACAGAAGTCCCACAACCGTGAACATTCCGCTTACAGAACCACATACTTCACGAAGCCTTCCCATTCCGCCTCCGAATGACGAAGCCATCTTTGAAAGAGTAGCTTTGTCAACGGGTATCATATCTGCAAATGCCAATACTAACGACTGTGAGCAATTATATCCTTCCATGAAATTAGCCATCGCGGCTTCTCTTCGCGTCATACCATTATCTCCAACAAATCTTATAGTTATTTCCGCCTTAACCTATCTTTACAACACTTGTACCTACTTTTTCCTGAAATCTGATATCATGCTCTACAAGCAACATAGTGGGCTTATACTGCAGGATAAGTTTTTCGATCTGCATCCTGGAAAACACATCGATGAAGTTTAAGGGTTCATCCCAGATATAAAGATGGGCCGGGGTTATAAGGCTGGCAGCAATAAGGACTTTCTTTTTCTGACCTTCGGAAAAGTCCTCCATGTTTTTGACAAACTGCTCTCGCCCCAGATCAAGCTGTCTAAGTACTGCAAGAAGCAGACTTTCATTAAGCCCCCTTCTCTCACAGAACCGTTGCAAAGATCCCTCTAAAAAAGAAGTATCCTGGTTAATATACGATATCGTCATGCCTGTAGCAACATCAAGATTTCCTGATACCACCAGTCCCGGATCCTCACCGGCATTTACTTTATGCAAGATAGCCTTAAGAATGCTGGATTTGCCGCATCCGTTTTCCCCTGACAGAATGACCCTGTTACCTCGCTTTACCTGAAACCGCAAGCCTTCAAACAGTTCACTCTCCGCGCTCTCATATCTAAGCCCCAGGTCTCTTGCATCAATGAGCACTTCCTTATGGAACTTAAGGGGTTCGATCTTTAGATCCACCACTTTCTCGATATCCTGAAGCAGACCTTCTTTTTCCTCAATCTCACGGTCGATGCGCATCTCATATGCTTTGACTCTGGACTGCATCTTCTTGGTCTTGGCACCGATAAAAGACCTGGTGGAAATGCTTCTGTCATGCTCCTTCACAGGATCGAATCCGATCTTTGAATTCTCGCTTTTGTCGGCCCAGCGGCTAGTCCTGTCCGCCGCCACCTTTAACTTGCCTATCTCTTTCAAATGCTTTTCGTTCTCAGCCTGCTGAAAAGCATCCTTCTTTTCTTTATTCTCCCACCAGCTTGAAAAGTTCCCGGCCTGAACCTCGATCGTAGACCTGTTGAGCACTAGTACATGATCACATACTCCATCGAGCAGGTCTCTGTCATGGGAAACAAGAATGAATCCCTTCTTTGAAGCAAGATACGACTTCACAATATCCCGCGCTCTGCTGTCAAGATGGTTAGTCGGCTCGTCCACCAAAAGAAATTCATTCTCCGCAGCAAATAAAACTGCCAGCATGACTCTTGTACGCTCGCCAAAGCTTAACGTACCGAACGGCCGATACAGGCATTCCTGATCCATTAAAAGTTCGTTCATCTGAACCATGACCTGCCACAGTTCGATCTGCGGCTTCCATTTTTCCAACAGATCTACGGCATTCTGCTTAAGATCCGATTCCGTAACCTGATAAGGGAAATAGTCGAAACGGGTACTCGACTTGATGGCACCCCGGTAATCGTATCTTCCCATGAACAGGTTCAAAAGAGTCGTCTTACCCTTTCCGTTCCTTCCGATAAGCCCCAATTTCCAGTCCGTATCTACACTGAAGGTAACATCCTTAAGAACGTCGTCGAAGCTCCCATCATATGAAAAAGTAAGATCTGTCACTTGTATCTGCGCCATCTAAAACACTCCGGATATTATCGTACTAACTCTTAAAAGCCCTGCGACCCGATTCGATCATTTCTTTTTCGAAGGCCTCGGGATTTTTAAGATAATAGTCCTGATGGTATTCCTCTGCCTCGTAAAAACTCTTAAAAGGCTCTATTGAAATGCAAGGCTTCTTACCCGTCTTCTCAGAAAGCCCGGCGATCATACTCTCGGCAATCTGCTTCTCTTCCTCCGATGAATAATAAATTGCCAGCGTGTAGGAGAAACCTTTATCAATAAACTGTCCCTCCGGATCAAAGGGATCCACATTTGCAAGATAGATTTCAAGAAGCTGCGAGTAAGAAACCTTCCCGGGATCGTACTCAAGCATAATAGTCTCCCTATGTCCGGTTTTCTGAGCCTTGACATCTTCATATGTCGGAGACTTTTCATCGCCTCCAGAATAACCGCTTACAACATTATCAACGCCGTAAATCTTATAGATAGGCGTTACACACCAAAAACAACCGCCTGCGAAATATGCTTTCATTCCCATTAATTCCCCTTTGATTTGATTTTCATACTTTCTTTTACCTGCAAAAATGCAGCACGGAATCGTTGATGTCTTCGATTTTCGAAAAGCCCGTGAAACTCATGATATATCTCAGTTCCCGGCCAACCTTCCGTATGAAGTTCGAAGCGCCTGCCACTCCTTCTTTTTCAAGAGAAGGAAGCATCGAGCGTCCAACTGCGGCTCCGTCCGCACCAAGTGCAAGTGCCTTAAAAACATCGGCACCCGAAGCTATGCCACAGTCAACGATGATCTTGACGTCACGTCCGTTAAGTGCCTCTTTGATCTTCGGAAGTATCATCATAGGCGGCACTGCATAAGGCATCCTTCCGTGATGATGACTTACAATAATGGCCTTGGCGCCGATATCAGCGCACTTAACCGCATCCGTAACGCTGAGAACACCCTTTACCACGAAGGGCAATTTAGTAAGCTCCACATAAGAGCAAAGCATGTCAGATGTCTGTTCGGCCATTCTTTCTCCTACGCAAACATCAAGTCCGTCCTCACCGAAAATGTGGTCTATGTCCATTCCGATGCCGAAGGCACCGACGGATTCGGCAAACTGCATCTGATCCTTAACCTTAGCATTATCCGCATAAGGCTTGACTATGCGTACGGTCTTAGCGCCCGTATCGACAATTCTTTTGAACTGATCATTCTCCATCATACCGCAAAAATTGAGAATATTACATTCTTTTGCGGCAAAAGAATATTCCTCCAGCCCGTTATATTCTCTTCCATCGTAATTCTTAAGATGGGAAAAAGCAGGAGTCATAACGGGAGAATCAAACTTCACGCCGAAAAACTCCGTGGAAGTATCTGCAACAACGGAATCTATCAACCGTTCCTCGATAAGGATCGAATCCATGTACTTCTCCGTGATAACATTAGGATCAGAGAGTCTTGTATAGTCCATTGAACTCCTCCTTTAAATATGCCATGTACTTAAGATAATCTTCGTCTGTATTAAGATGTTCAAGGATCATAGGCATGTCGGCATCCAGTTCATGCATTTTCTCAGCGTAATGCCTTAAGGGGAATTCCCCGCATCCGGGAGCACACTCCTCCAATCTGACGGTATATGCCGACCCTAAATGTACATCCTTTACATGACAGCTCTTAATGAGTTTACCAAGCTTCTCCGCACACTCATCCACAAATTCGATCGCATTAAAATATCTTTCTGCGGAGCTTGTCATATTGATTATATCCATGTGTACAGCAAATCTATCTCTGTCGACTTCCTCGATGAGTCTGAGGTAATCATCCGGTCCCGTGGGGATCATCCATGGCATGGGTTCAAGGGAAAAGAAAGTGTTCTTAACATCCGCCCTGTCTATGATCTCTCTGACCATGCAGACTGTTTCTTTTCTTGCCTCTTTAGTGAAGTTTTCCCTATAGCCGCCGTCCCAGACAGGCCCGAAGGCACCGGCAACGTTAACGCAGCATCTCGCACCCACGTAATCGGCGAGTTTAAGCTGCTCTACACAATAGTCCATGTTCTTTTTGCGTTCATCATGATCCCTTGAAAGTGCGTTACGCCAGATCCCGACCTCCGCTATGGAAAGCCCAGCCTTGTCGGCAGCCTCCTTATATTCAATTATCTTTGATTCAGGTGCGTCACTCTGTACAGGAAAGACAACGGTGCCACAACCAAGTTTGACCTGATTATCCGCCCACTCTTTGGCGGAACTATGACTTAACGGTGAAGATGTTCCCAATCTCATAGTGCAAGTCTCCTTTCCATAGCAATATTCTACGCCATTTATACATCATCGGCAATTCTATTCTTATAAGCTTTAAAACGGAAAAAGAACAATAAAAAACCGGGCATAAAGCCCGGCTTATCTCTCTCTTGATCGTTTATAATACTCGGTTGCGGTCATGCCTGCCAGTTTTTTAAATAGTTTTGAAAAATAGTACCGGTCCTCAATTCCCACGTAATACGCTATTTCGTTAAAGGGAAGATCGGTCGTTGCTATAAGCTGCTTGGCATTATTGATCCTTAGGTCGTTTAAGTAAGCAAAAATCGTATATCCCGTCATCTTTGACACGGTTCTGTTGATGTAATCAAAATTAACGTCAAACCTGTCTTCTATCTCCCTGCTCGTAAGGGGTTTTGAATAGTTCTGATTAAGGTATCGTATCAGTCGTTCAGCCACCACCTCCGCCTTGGTGATCTGCTTTTTTCCTGTCCACTCATTAAGGAGATGCTCATGGGCCAGATCCAGGATAAAAGAATGAAGAACGGTTGAAACTCTGTTACGATAGTGTTCTTCTCTTGCATCATATTCCTCAACAGCACCTGCCAGGATCTTTCTGAAATCGATCTCCCTTACGGAAAACTGTTTGGGAATATAGGTAATGGAGTCCGTGGGATCTTCCACATCAAGATTGTAGCTTACCATGGTCCTTCTTCGCTTATCGGCAAGCTCCTCCATTGCTGAAGCTTCATCCTTCACTCTTTTGAGAGCCGAATGCGAAAAATGGGCATAGTAATAGTCGCAGGTTGCTTTCATATATCCTTCGTGAAGCAGACCAGGTTCAAGCAAAAAGAAATCATTACTTTTCAAATGATATTCTTTACCATCTTCCCTTATATACATGTTGCCTTCCCTGATAACATAAAGGACAAATTCGTCGATCTGCCTTGAAAAATGCATCCAGGGCTCACTGTACCTTACACGCCCAAGCATCCTTACTCTCGGTAAAACACCGGCATCATACGAAAAGAGCATTGAAATCCTCCGACAAACTATTCTTTTTCTATCCAGATGACAGACCAATAACTTATCTGGTCGATCTTAGCCCGGTAAATACGCCCCTGACCCGTTTTCTCGCATGAATACTCCAAAACAATCGGAGCTATGCTTTCTTTGTCAGGCGATGAAACATAAATTCCCTTGATCTCACTGTCAAGCCTGAAGGTTATTTCAATATCAGAAACCTCCACAGGCTCATTCTTGGGCTTATTCCAGTCGCTACTATTCCCTGTAAGATTGATCAGATTAACCGAGATCCTGCTTTCGGAATTTCTGATTATGGCCCACACGGTCTGGGATTCGGCATTGTCGGAAACCCTGACATGACCTGCATCAAAGCAGATATCTTCGTTTATGCCGCCGGAAGCGGTTCTTGTTATGTCCTTACCCTGATCGTTATAAAGAAGATCCGCATATCTTACGAGAAAATCGCAGTAATTCCTGACAGTCTTATCATATCTTTCATCCGCTACCGCATAATTTACGTAATAACTGTCCCTAAGGATCCCGCGGTTCTCACCTAGAACCAGCTGAGTACCGCCTGCTGCGCCTATCACTGCCCAGGCAAGACGCCAGGATGACATTGCCTTTTTGATGTTCTCTTCCAGGAAAGGCTTAAGATAAGCTGCCAGAATAACGTTCTTTTTGGATAAAAGCTTGGCTTCCCTGATAAGCAGATAAAGATCGTAATACGTGTCATTAGGGGGCCAGACCTCTATGTAAACCGAATCCTGATCTTCCCCCGCAACACTTTCAACAGGCCAGTTGTTTACGGCATTGAAGATAACTCCGGCTTTGTTGTCTGCTTCTTTTACGATATCGGCCGCCGTTCTTATGAGCTTGGGAAATTCCTCTTCAAGTTCGATCCGTTTGCCCTGTGAGTCCCACACCTGCTTGGGAAAACCATAGGTATCCATGTGAATACCCTCGAAGCCGAATTCTATAGCTTTTCTATATTCGTCCAGGATGTGCTTTGTCCAGCCACTCTCGGGAGATATATTCATGAAATGTAGCCAGTCCGCAAAGACCATAGGTTCTTTGTCCAAAGTGTACATGCCCCACTCAGGATGCTTTGAAAAAGTATCTTTTGTCGCAGCATATACAGCTCCATAGGCAAACGGCCTTATACCCGCCGCTTTGCACGCATTTACTTTTTCCAGGATCACGGGAAGTGACATTTTCCTTCCCAAGGGATCCTCGTATTCATCATCCTCTGAGATAAGATCATCGTGCCGATACATCCAGTCGTAAAACTGAACCGCATTAATATGATGATCCTTCATCCATTCAACATCATCTGTTCCTGCATCCGCTGCAGAAAAGTCGGAAAGAAACCCGTATCTTACAATAGTTCTTGCATCGGTAACAACGTCAAAGGCGCCTTCCCATGTTTCGCCGTTTTGACTTATGAGTATGCCGTAATTACCCGCATCAAGGCCTCGGATAATGACACTTTCTTTTTCAATTATCGAATCTGCCTCTATTTCATCGGCAAGTTTAAACAGTTTAACATCTATATTCTCACAGTTTCCCCTGCACCGCATGACCACGTCCTCGCCCTGCAGGTACTGTGCCTTTGTAAAAGAAAACTCAAACATCTATACTATCCTTTCACCGAGCCCTGAGTGAGCCCACCTACAACCATTTTCTTTTGCGAAACTATAAACAGGATTATTACCGGGATCAGCGCCAGTAAAGACGCAGCGAAAACCCACTCCCACCTTGTGGCATGCTCTCCGTTAAGCCTTTGCAAAAGAAGGGGCAACGTGATCATTTTTTCATTGGCTCCGACAATGACCTTCGCGGTAAAATATTCCTCCCAAAAGCCCTGAAAAGCGAAGATCGCCATTGTTCCTATGGAAGGCTTGGACAAAGGGAGCATGATCTTAAAGAATATATCCCCATGACTGCCGCCATCGATCAACACCGATTCGGAAAGAGACCTTGGCAGTCCTCTAAAGAAACTTCTTAAGAAAAAAGTGTGTCCGCATACATTTGTGGCCACGTAAATGAGTATCAATCCTGCTCTTGTGCCTACAAGGCCGTTGTCAAATCCGGGTAATCTCATTCCGCGTAAAACCAGGAACTGAGGGATAATATTCAGAAATCCCGGCATCATAAGCGTAAAAAGATAGATCTTGAACAAGAAATCTCTTCCAGGAAATTTGATCCTGGCAAATCCGTAGGCAGATAGTGTTGATATAAAGATGGAGATAAGGACGGCAACGCTTGTATTTAACAGGCTGTTCTTTACCGCCGTCGGGAAGATATCCATCTGGAGAATGTGCCCGTACGCCGCGAAGTTTAACCTTGTGGGGAAAAGCTTGGGCGGATAAGGAAGCACATAACTGAATTTCTCAAAGGAATTCGTTATCATATAAAGAAACGGAATGGAAAAAACAAACAGCGCTCCTATGAGAAGCACCCAGATAAATATCTGCAAAAGAACATCTGCAGTCTTCATGCTTCCATTCTTCATGTCGTCTCCTCCGTATCGTCATTATCGAGATTCAACTGATTGTTTAAAGCAAGAGTCAAGGTCAGGATGATCACTGCCGAAACCAGACCGATTGCCGATGCTTCGCCGAAATCGAACTGATTAAAGGCCCTGTCATAAAGCAGGTATTGAAGCGTAGATGTGCGCCCGTTGGGATTGCCGCCAGTCAGCATCAGGACCTGAATAAATACATTAAAAGAACCGATCATCATATTGACCACCACGTAATACGTAACAGGCCTGAGGCACGGCATAGTGATGTGGATGAAACGCTTGAATATTCCTGCCCCGTCCAGTGATGCTGCTTCGTAAAGATCCTTTGAAATGCCTTGAAGACCCGCAAGAAAGATCAGCATCGCCCAGCCGGTATTTTTCCATATGCCCATGATCCATATAGCGGTATTACCTGACCACTCTCTTAAGAGCCATGGCACATAATCGTCAAGGATACCAAACACGTCTACCAGAAGATAATTGATAAGTCCTCTGTTTGAATTGTTGAACATATACTGGAAAACAAGGGCGACAATGACCCATGATGTGATCACAGGCAGATAGAATCCGACCCTGAAGATCCCCTGACCCTTCTTAAGATTATTTACAAGATATGCAAAAAGCATGCCTCCAAGGGTAATAAACGGGATCGTTACAAGAGCATACAGCAGGTTATTCCTAAGTGCATACCAAAACCTTGAACCGCTCGCAAAAACATTCTTAAAGTTTTCAAGACCGATAAAGTTGATCTCTCCCTGAACTATCCTGTACTCGGAAAGAGAAATGCGTATAGTAAAAAGCATTGGATAAAGAATAAAAACAGATACAAGTAAAAGACCGGGAACTATAAATGGCAGCGCCGTCTTTATCTCGCGAAATGATCTGTTTCCTTTTTTCATAAGGAACCTGCCTTTCAGATATAAGAATTGCCCGCAGGAATCAACCTGCGGGCCTCATAAAACAGATTAATTCAACTGTGCATCGATTAAAGAAGCTGCATTGTGAAGTTCAGCCTCCACATCTGCATTGTTAAGGAAAATGTTGGTGATAGCTTCACTCCAGATTTCCTGTATCTGAGAATTGTTGGGTGAAGGAATCCTTGCCAGAGCAGAATTCATCTGTGTCATGTATACAGACCAGACGGGATTTGACTGAATAGCTTCGTTGCTGACCAATGATTTAAGGATAGGCAGCTGTCCTGACTTAAGGAGTGCAAGCTGAGCTTCCGAAGAAGTAAGGAACTTGGCAAATTCGTATGCTGCATCCTTGTTTTTGCTGTTTGCAAATACGACCACATCCTCACCGCCTACTACTGAAGCGCTTCTGCCGTTATATGTAGGAATCGTTGCAGCTACGATACCTTTGGCCTTAGTATCTTCATATGAGCCAAAATACCAGGGGCCTTCAAAGAACATTGCATATTCACTGTTGATACCGTCCCATGCATCAACGGAACCGTCAATATCACGGATGGTAAAGATCTTCTTGTCATGTAATTCAAGAATCTTTTTAATGGCTGCAATACTTGCTTCACTGTCAAGATAGCCTGTCGCTTTCGTGAAACCGTCATCGGTAAGCTGACCGCCAAAAAGCCAGAAATACGGATACATATCCCAGTCACCGACACCCGATACGTTCAGAGAATATGAACCTCTGCTCTCAGCTGCGGATATGAACTCTTCCATGGTTGAAGGAGCCTCGGATAATCCAAGTTCACCCATTACGTTGAGATTAACTACTGCGGCCTTACAGTTGGTATCAAGAGGAAGCCCGTAATACTTTCCCCTAAAGAGATTGGTTGATAAGGGTCCCTCAAGGTAATCCTTGCTGATGTCCGAAAAATCACTGTAATCACTGAGTGCAACCAAACCGCCCTGATTTGCATAAGCCGCAACATTAGTGATATCAACTCGCGCAACATCCGGGCTCATTCCGGTACCGAAAGATGTTACTATCATCTCGTGATACTGTGATCCATCCTGTCTTACAGCCTCAACCTTAATCTCGGGATGTTTCTGTTCCCAAAGAGGAAGAACCTCCTCCAGAAAAGCCTTCTCCTCAGAATCACCGTAGGTATGCCAGAAAGTGATGGTAACCGTTTCACCCGCATTACTCTTCGATGCTTCTTCCTTCTTTGTCTCTGTACCTGCTTTTGCGCTTCCGCTTACGGAAGTCTGTTCCCCACACCCCGCAACACATGCAAATGTCATAACTGTTGCTAACAAAACTGTCAAAAATCTGATCTTTTTCATTTTCCCTCCTGTTT
>JAILHY010000177.1 GCA_024695575.1 Lachnospiraceae bacterium | reverse complement strand
TCCATAGCGTAGTAACGGCCGGAAACTACTGCGATCTCGCCGACGCCCAGTTCTTTCATCTTAGCTTCGAGCTGCTTTGCATATTCGATACCGCTTGAAGGAGGAGTATCACGTCCGTCCAGAAATGCATGAACATATACCTTGGAAAGGCCGTTTCTTTTGGCAAGTTCGAGCAATCCGTAAAGGTGGGTGATGTGTGAGTGTACGCCGCCGTCAGAAAGAAGGCCGTACATATGAAGAGCGCTGTCGTTCTTCTTGCAGTTCTCAACCGCTTCAAGAAGTGCTTCGTTCTCAAAGAAGGTTCCGTCCTGGATCTCCTTGGTGATACGGGTAAGCTCCTGATAAACGATACGGCCGGCGCCCATGTTAAGGTGTCCAACCTCTGAGTTACCCATCTGTCCGTCAGGAAGGCCTACCGCCATTCCGCTGGCATAACCCTTTACGAAAGGATATTCCTTCATAAGGCTGTCCATAACGGGAGTCTTGGCAATGGCTACAGCGTTACCGTCCTTTCGATCATTAAGGCCATATCCGTCAAGGATCATTAATACAACTGGTTTCTTTGACATAAATCTATCCTCGTTTCTTTTTATTTGTAACCCTCAAATACTAATCACTGCGACAAACGCCGCAGTGACCCATCATTACCTGCCTAACTTTAATTCCATGCCCTCAACATCCTGAGCAAACTCTATGGCATCTTCCCTGGAGATCTTGCCCTGCTGGTAGAGCTGGGCGATAGCTTCGTCCATGGTGATCATGCCGGATTTGCGGTTGGTCTGCATAACGCTCATGAGCTGATGAGACTTTCCTTCGCGGATGAGGTTACGAACAGCGTGATTGGCATGAAGTACCTCAAATGCAGCCACACGACCCCTGCCGTCCTTTGTAGGGATGAGCTGCTGTGAAATGACAGCTTCCAATACGTTTGAAAGCTGGATACGAATCTGGGGCTGCTGGTGAGCCGGGAACACGTCTATAACTCGGTCTACGGTACTTGCCGCGCCGATGGTATGCAAAGTAGAAAGGACAAGATGACCGGTCTCAGCTGCGGTAATTGCTACGCTGATGGTCTCAAAGTCACGCATCTCACCAACGAGAATAACATCCGGATCCTCACGAAGAGCGGCTCTTAACGCGTTGGCGTAATTGCCTGAGTCGATACCGATCTCGCGCTGATTGACCATTGACTTATCATGCTGGTGAAGAAACTCGATGGGATCCTCAAGTGTGATGACATGAGCTTCTCTGGTGTGATTGACACGATTGATGATGGAAGCAAGTGTAGTAGACTTACCGCTTCCGGTAGGGCCCGTTACAAGAACAAGACCGCGCTTACGCTGTGAAAGATCTATAACAGACTCGGGGATACCAAGCTCCTCCGGTGAAGGGATCGCAGTACCTACAAGTCTGAATGCAAAAGCAACAGAGCCTCTCTGATGGAACACATTGACACGATATCTTCCAAGATCCCTGATGGCAAAAGAAAGATCGTACTCTCCGCGCTCTTCGAAGATCTGACGCTGCTTGTCATTAAGGACTTCGCTTAATACAGCCTCTGTATCGGGCGGCAGCATTCTCTGAAAATTCTCCATGGTGATAAGATCTCCGTTTACTCTCATCTTGGGCGGAATACCAACAGTGAGATGTACGTCGGAAGCTCCCGATTCCTTGGCGGAACGTAAGATTTCTTCTATTGTTGCCATAATCTGTACCCTCTTAAACAAAATAGTGGCGGTTAGCCCAAAACTAACCGCCAAGTATTTTACCATATTCTTTGAATATAATAAAGTATTTTCAGCAAATCCGTAGGATTATTTGAAATTAACATGAATGCCGCCGCTTGTGGTCGAAGCATCCAGTGTCTTGCTTCCGCCCCTGGAATCCTTAAGATTGCAGGAACCGCTTGTGGTGGAACTGATTATGGAGTAATCGGATTCCTTGCCGTCGATAGTACCGCGAATGCTGCCGCTTGTTGACTTAAGTACGATACTGTCGGACTTGATGTCGTCAAAGCTTACGCCGCCGCTTGTTGCTTTTGCGTAAAAAGAACCCTTTGCTTCAACATCGTTAAACTTGAGAAGTCCAGAATGAGTCTCGGCTGTAAAATCATTACACTCGATATTAGTTGCTTTTACTCCGCCGGAAGTATTCTTTGTGGAGAAATTTCCGTCTGCCTTAACCTTATCAACCTTGATAGCGCCGGAAGTACACTCTACGCTTGCATCCTTACATTCGATATCCTCGACCTTGATAGCACCCGATGTACAGGAAACATCAAAGTTTTCACATTCGATATCGGATATTCTGATGCCGCCGGATGATGCTTTGGCAGTGAAGTCCTTCTTGAGTTCAAGATCACTTATATCGATCGCTCCGCTTGAGCAGGATACATCAACCTCGCCGTCAAAATCCTTGGGAAGTGTGATAACGGTGGAAATATCCTCAGTTTCAAAACCGATGTGGAATGTAATCTTTAAATTGTTGTTTCTTTTAAATCTTAAGGTGCCTCCTGATTCGGAAACTTCAACTGTGTCCTGACCTTCAGGTTCGTGATAAACAACGGTAGCCGTATCAACATCGCCGCGTCTTACCTCAACGCGCTCGGAAAGCTCATTCACATCAAGCTTGTCGATGGGACCGTTACAAATAAATTCTTTCTTTACATAATTGGTTCCGAAAGAACCGAAAACATTCCCCACTTTACCCCCTGACATGAGTGCTCCGATAATGATAAGAGCAATTCCTGCCACCAAAATGATCAAAACGACTCTGGTTAATCTATCCATTGTTATAAACTCTCCTGTGTGTTAAATAATTATTTTCTTTAAGCCTTTAAAAATACTGTCGCATAGTATTGTGACGGCTCTTGCAAGATATCCTATGGGCTTAAATAGCAATACGCAAAGGGCTCCAAAGAACAGAGCGGAACCGATCCCCGAAATAAATCCCGGAAACTTTACCGCACCGACAAATATTCCCAAAGCTGCAAGCAGTCCCGCAAGTCCGCTGATGCCGAAGCTGAAGTCGCAGATATAAAGGACTCCCACAAAGATATAAAGCAAAAGCATAAACGTAAGAAGTAAAACAATAAAAGTTATAAGTACCGGGAACCATATGGGAAAACCGATGATGGCAAGTACGACCCAAAGTGTTCCGTGTCCTTTCTGTCTGGCTTCCTCGTGGCTCTTTTTAACTTTGGTGGAAGCAAGCTTGTGAATGGGCATGTCAAGCAGTGCATCCTCTACGATCTTGTCCGGATCCGGTAAGCTCCCCACAGCTTCCTCTTCGGTCATTCCGTCTTCCATCCGATCGCAGATCATTTCGTCATAGTACTCGATCATACCTTCGGGATTGGGTACGCCTGCATTCCTAAGTATTTTATTAAGTCCGTCAAGAAAATCATTCTTACTCATGCGCTCTCACCCCTCTCCTGTATGATAAAGTTGTAAATCTTGACTATCTCTTCCCATTCCTTTAAAAGTTCCGAAATCTTAAGTCTTCCGGCCTCTGTGATCCTGTAATACTTACGAAGCCTGCCGTTATGTTCCTGGGAAAAGACTTCCAACTGTCCTGCTGATTCCAGCCTCTTTAAAATGGGGTACAGAGTTGACTCTGATATCTCTATGAACTGTCCTATGTCCTTCACAAGCTGATATCCGTAGGACTCGCCCCGTTCAAGGACTGCCAGCACGCAGGCATCAAGAATGCCACGCCTGAATTGAGATTCCATAACATATCCTCCTTTTTTACTATGTCACGCAAAATACCTCTCGACACCTCATACTATATATCACATAGTATAACGTGTCAAGAGGTATTTTTAAAATATTTCCAATAATACTATTGCATTACTTTTCTATTCTTCTTAACCAAGCGCACAAGTATCGTAAACGCAATTCCAAGCACAAAAGCAAGGACAGCAACCAATACATAGCCTCCGGCTTCAGACGAAAGAATAAAGGAACCGTATTGCTTACCACTTCCGTCTACCGGAACTCTAACCAAATATCCAAGGGTACCGATAAGAGCAAATGTCAGGACACCTGCGATAGTCGCCATGGTACTTATTAACTTTCGTTCATGTTGAGACTTCATCTCCTGACCTCTTTTAAGAACCTCGTTTAAGGCTTCATCCGTTGTATACTTCATAATGCCTCCAATACTTAACGTACATACATGCCGGTTTCTTCTGCTTTCCAACCCGCCTTGATAAGGGCTTCTTTTTCGGCTGCGGAAGCTGTATAGTGAACCGAGCGTTTCTTTCCTGTCAGAATCATTCTATAGACAGGTCTTTCTTTTGACGCTGATGAGTACCAGGCTATACCCTCATATACATAGCCCTCTTCTGCAAGTTTATTCTTATCAGATTCCTTATCAGTGAAATAGTGCTCGCCTGTCTTGGTGTTAAAGAATCTATATACAGGCTTATCAGACTTTTCAGGTGCACTGAAAGCAACACCTTCATCTTTCCATCCGGACTTAAGAAGGGATTCTTTCTCTGCAGTCAATGCTGTAAAGAAATGCTCGCCTGTCTTTGTATTAAACAGTCTGAATACAGGTTTATATACTATAGGTGCCGGAGCAGGTGCTGATACAGTGCTCTGTGAAACGGGAACGCCACTACCGCCGGATCCACCCGAACCACCATTACCTGTATTACCACCGCTCGAGTTACCGTTTCCGGGATTCCCGTTACCGGAACCACCGGTTGTAAGAGGTTCTGTTGAGTAAGTTATGGCGAAGGTCGAATAACCGCTTGAATAGATAAGCAGGTTATTACCGTCTATCTTGTAGGTTTTATCAGTTTTGGTGTCTGCTTCAGTAAACTCTTCCGAAGATCCTTTGTGGTCTCTCCAAATTGAAACAATATACTTAGCTGCGTTTTTAAAGTAATCCTTAAGTATAACTTCTACGACACCGGAAGGATCAGTAATAAAGGTGTTCGGAAGAGCCGTACCTCCCTGAACCAATAACGAAATATCAAGATAATCCAGCTTTACCTTATCAGTGGATACTCTTTTAACCGCTTCCTGATACTTACTACTGCCGACAATAAAGTTTCTAATATTGCCGTTGCCGCTCACTGTAGCCTCAGAAACGGCCTTGATGGTAGGAACGACATCTGCTGTATTACCATATTTCTGCTTAACTCCTGTTTCTACTGCGGCAGGGATTATAACATCTGTCTTTTCAACAGGCGCAACTACTCCCGGTTCAAATTCCACACTGACATCTTCTACCTTCGTTGACTGAGCAGTCGAAGGATCCGCTGATGGATCTGTTGATGGATCTGTTGTCGGATCTGTCGACGGGTCTGTTGACGGATCTGTAGTCGGATCATTTTGTGGGTCTGTTGACGGATCTGTTGTCGGATCACTTTGTGGGTCTGTTGATGGATCTGTTGTCGGATCTGTAGTCGGGTCATTTTGTGGGTCCGTTGATGGATCTGTCGACGGGTCTGTTGTCGGATCTATCGACGGGTCTGTTGTCGGATCTGTTGACGGGTCTGTTGACGGATCAGTAGTCGGGTCATTTTGTGGGTCCGTTGATGGATCTGTTGTCGGATCTGTCGACGGATCAGAAATACCAGCCCTTATAATATTTGAGCCGTTTTCTTTAAGATTATCCGCTGTAACATTTCCTTTATCATTGCCGTCACGATCAACATAGTGCAAAGGTTTTGAGATGGTAATATTCTCGGCTCCGATAAGTCCGACGTCTACGAAATTATCATCACCCGATAAATTCAGAATAATAGTCCCTTTAGATCCATAAGCCAAACCTTTATACCCGGGTCCGATCCCATAATTATTGTTGTGTCCCCGTCTGGCAGTTATTTTCCCCCCATTAACAGTTACAGTGCCCATGCCTCCTGCAGGAATTGGTACCGTATTAACATGACCACCTTTACCTGTTAGTTTCTCTCCTCCTGCTCCGCCTCCGATGCCGGGAGCGCATTCTCCTCCGTAAGCATTGATAGTGCCACCATATATAACCAGATTTCCCATTGTACCATCTAGTTCAGCGCCAATTCCGGGGCATCTATCATCACCTTTTGCATTTAAAATGCCAGTTCCCCTCTCCTGACAGTATATAGTCAGAGTTTTATCTGAATTCAATTTAATTCCATAATTAGCATTCCATACGGAATCATCAGATAATATAATATTTACATTAGAATCAAATATGACTATTTTTCTATCCGAATCAACATTACCATCCACGTAATACCAGCTTTCATTTAAATTAGCCAAATGGCTATCAATCCTGGTCACGCCTGTTATCTCTTTTTTAACTCCATTTTCATCGATATAATACGGACGAGACCAGTGAGCATAAACCGTAGTATTCGATTGAAAAATAGTGTCCGTGCCAATCTTCTCGCCATCCAAAGGATCCGTAAACCATCCGTCAAATACATAATCGGATTTTACTGGGTAAGGATACGATACCAATTTTCCATAATTACCGGTATTCGCAGTAGTTTGATCAACAGTTCCACCATTGGGATCAAATGTAACAGTACATGGATCTATCCAA
>JAILHY010000171.1 GCA_024695575.1 Lachnospiraceae bacterium | reverse complement strand
CCGGTAAAGCTTGTAAGCAGGTAAGGTGCCGTTACGAACAGCATATAAGGCATGGTTATGTATCTAAACTGCTGTACGGGATTAGCTCCGTCGATTCGCGCTGCCTCGTAGAGATCAGCGGGGATATTCATGAGAATACCGGTTGCAATAAGCATCAGATAAGGAATACCGATCCAGATGTTGATACAGATAACCAGGATACGTGCCGACATGGGAGTAGCCCAGAAATCGATGGGTTCTTTGATCAGATGGAGCGTATTGACAAGGAATCCGTTAATGATGCCGGCTTTACTGAACATCTTGGATACATACAACAGGGAAATGAACTGAGGTATCGCTATGGTCATAACCAAAATGGTTCGCCACAGCTTCTTAAACTTGATACCTTTCTTGTTGATCATCAGTGCAACCAGGATACCAAGAATATAGTTACTGAATGTTGCAAAGAAGGCCCATACAACGGTCCAGCCTAAAATACCGGCAAAAATACTCGCATAAGAGCTTGATCCGCCACGGGTCGAGAACATGGTCCTAAAGTTTTGCCAGCCGACCCAGTGAAACAGATTGTTGATATAGCCGTCGTGTGTACCGTCATAGTTGGTAAACGCGATCAGGATCATAAACACGATAGGCAGGAATGTAAACAATCCTATACCGATCGTAGGAACTGTCAAAAGTGTTTTGTAGAATGATTCATCCACAAGGGATCTCATATCATCCTTAAATGAATTGAGCTTCTTGCCTTTTTCTTTTCTGAACTGGGCATCATAACAGGTTTTTACGTTGATCGTCCAGAAGATAATAAAAGCAATGATCAAACAGATCGTAAGAATACTGTAAAGAAGGATCTGGAATGAATTGTCATTATAAGTTACAACCTCGGTTTTTCGTCCGAGTCTTTCCACGATTTCTTTGGTAGGTCCGACTTTACCAAGTGAAGGAAGCATTGAAAGCCAATAAGAACCCTTAAATATCATGAACACTATAAATGCAACCTCTATGCCAAGGAAAGCAATAAACCTTCCTATCTGCCCTCTGGCCGCACAGCCAAGCCCCATTACCAGCATAGATAATCTGGTAAAGATATCACCTTTTTTCAGTGATTCGATAAAACTTGCCTTGTGATAGTATTCGCCGAGTGGATTCTTGTTTTTATCAGATTTGCTTTTTCCCATAAGATTTACCCCTTAAATTTGAGAAAAGTAGAATTAAGATAATCATGAGATTAGGGTTGGAGCGGAGTATCCGCCCCAACCCGTGTATTACATGAATAACGAGATTATTTCTCGAGTGTTATTGCTCCTGCAACGGAATCAAATACTATTGTATAGGTTCCGTCCTCAGGTACTACCGCATTACCGTCTTTGTCGCCGCTGTTGGGATCGCCCCAGTTGTTATCCCAGTTGTGACCCTGGCGAACCTTAAATGTTTCATCCTTGTGAAGCTCTACACCTTCAAGTTTGTAAGTGGTTCCGTCATCCTGAACAGACATTTCAAAGTCTGTATCCCAAGCTGTACCACAGATACCGCCGATTACGGAATATGCATGATAGCTTGTCTTTTCAAGAGTTACAGTACCCTGGCTGTAATCAGCATTGGTAACGAGTTTAACGAAATAGAAACCATCAGCAGGAACGATAGCGTTGCCGTCTTTGTCACCACTGTTAGGATCACCAAAGTTTACATCCCAGCTGCCGCCCTGTCTGCACTTAAATGTCTCACCTGCATGTAACTCGAGAAGTTCTGAATAGAATGTAGGATCTCCGGCTTCTGCTGTTCTGGTCATAGCGAAGTCTGTATCCCATGAAGTTCCGCAGATACCACCGATAACAGAGAAAGCTTCTTTCTCATCGGAAGTCATGTTAAATACTGCATTACAATCGTCATAGTATTTCTGAAGGATGTCCTTAAGTTCCTGCTCGGTACCATTGGACTCTTTGATCGCAGCGCCGATAGCCTTGGAAATATCCCACCATGAACCGTGGATGTTACCTTGAGGCTTAGCAAAAGGAGCCTGAGCTGCAAGAGCTGCAAGACCTACGTTAGACTGTACTGCATCCGTTGCCTGTAAAGCCTTGTTTGAAGGGCCCCATTCAAGAGCATCGAAACGCTTCTTCTGGCAATCTTCACCGGAAAGATACTCAGCAAGGATTGCAAGACAAGCAGCCTTGTCTCCGTCTGTCTGAGGCTTAACACCGATGATCTTGGAACCGCCGAAAGAACCGATCTGGTAGGACTTTCCGTCTACAGAGTAGGTAGGCATCTTAGCTGCGCCCATGTTGTCGCCAAGCATATCATGAATGGTTACGTTGTTCCAGGGACCGGAAACAAGTACTGCAGCAGGGATAGCTGCTGTAAAAGCGTCAGCTGAATCAGCTTCTACCCATACGCCCGAAGACATGATCTTGTAAAGACCCTTCGCTGCGATAAGACCCTTATCGGAATTGAATGTATCGTTGATGCTTATGAAGTTACCCGCATCATCGGTAACCCATGTGCTGTCACAACCTGTACCGAAGAACCATCCTGCAATATACCAGCCGTTGCCGCTGATGGGAGCTGCGAAGGTTCTGCCGGATGCCTGACATGCTTCTATGATGCCTTCTACGGTCTTAGCCTGTTCATCACTTACTACACTCTTATCATAGAAAATGTAGTAACCGTTATCGGAAGTGATGGGATAACCGTAAAGTTCGTCACCTGCTGCAACTGCAGCAATAGCGCCGTCATCATTGTTATCGCGAACGAATTTGGCTGATGTTTCGTCAAGCTTGGAAAGAGCTCCTGCCATGATGAGGCGGGAAAGCTGATCCTGTGCGAAGTTGTACATATCTGCGCCTGCTTCTACGTCAGTGATCATCTGTGTAGCAGCGTCAGCCTCGGAAACAGCTTCGATGGTGGCATTGAATTTAATGCCCTGTCCGTTAGTGTTGTTGAATTCCTCGATCATGGAAGCGGTGAGGCCTTTCTCAACGTCCTTCTCGGGAACCCAGATCTTGATATCGTACTCGTAGGTTTCACCACCGTTTGCGGTACTGGTTTCTGTCTTAGTATCCGACTTGGTAGATGCAGAACCCGAAGTAGCTGTGCCGCCCTTGTCGCCACAGCCTGCAAGCATTGAAACTGCAAGAACTGCTGACAGAGCAACTGCCAAAAGTTTCTTTTTCATATTTATCCTCCTATAGATATGAAATCTATTGCGCACTACGCGCTACACCTTAAGGATAGCAAATGGAAACCGTTTTCGCAATGTGCAGATTGACCATATATTAATTTTCATTTTGTGCATGTTGCACAATTGGAAACCGTTTTACGTGTACATGATTACTGCACTATGACCCTGTGAAGTGTGAATGTAAAAAATGTAAATCGTAGCCATGTACAAACCGCCTAAGAAAGCGCTTTCCAGCAGAAAACGTTTTACCGTGATAATAAAAAAGATCCTTCGCTACACTGCCGGTAACGAAGGATCCTGGATTATTTAAGTATCTGTCTTGCTACGTAAACACCGCTTGCGCTGGCATGGCTTAAGGAGTGGGTAACTCCGCTTCCGTCTCCTATTATATAGAGACCTTTGTACTGAGTTTCAAGATTCTCATCAAGCTTAACTTCCATATTATAGAACTTAACCTCAACACCATAAAGAAGTGTGTCATCATTGGCGGTTCCGGGAGCGATCTTGTCAAGGGCATAGATCATTTCCATTATGCCGTCAAGTATTCTCTTGGGAAGAACAAGCGAAAGATCACCGGGTGTTGCATCCAATGTAGGCCTTACCGTGCCTTCCTGAATACGCTTCTTATTGCTGCGACGTCCCTTTTCTAGATCGCCGAAACGCTGTACTATTACGCCGCCGCCAAGCATGTTGGAAAGTCTTGCGATACTTTCGCCGTAGGCATTGGACTCCTTGAAAGGCTCCGAAAAGTGCTTGGCCACAAGTAAAGCGAAGTTAGTGTTTTCGGTCTTCTTGCTCTGATCTTCGAAGGAATGTCCGTTAACTGTTACGATACCGTTGGTGTTCTCATTAACAACAATACCGTTGGGGTTCATACAGAAGGTGCGAACAGCATCTTCATATTTATGTGTCCTGTACACTATCTTGCTTTCGTAAAGTTCGTCGGTAAGATGTGAGAAAATGGCTGCAGGTAATTCAACTCTGACACCGATATCCACACGATTTGAAAGAGTGTCGATGTTAAGCTTCTTGCAGACCTCTTCCATCCACTTGCTTCCGCTTCGACCGACTGAAACAACGCACTTGTCACACTCTGCTGTTTCGTTCTCACCGTAATGGATACGGAATCTTCCGTCCTCCAGGACTTCGATGTCCTTGACGGGAGTATGGAAATGAAAGTCGATCTTATCTTTCATTTCATTATATAAATTGCCGAGAACTATGTAGTTGATATCAGTTCCCAAGTGACGGACGCTTGCATCCAGGAGTTTAAGCTTGTTTTGGAGGCACAGCTTCTTAAACTCACTGCCGGCTGTCGAGAACATCTTGGTACCCTCTCCGCCATGGGACATGTTGATCTCGTCAACATATTTCATAAGCTCAAGAGCCTTGTCCTTACCTATATACTGATAGAGAGTTCCGCCGAAATCGTTGGTGATATTGTACTTGCCGTCGGAAAAGGCACCTGCACCACCAAAGCCGTTCATAATAGCACAGGTCGGGCATTTAATACAGGATTTAACCTTATCGCCGTCAATGGGACATTTGCGTTTCTCAAGGGGGAAGCCTGTTTCAAAAACTCCGACTTTAAGCTCGGGTTTCTTAAGCATGAGCTCATAAGCTGAAAAAATACCGCCGGGGCCGGCTCCGATGATGATTACGTCGTAATTCATATAAGTGCGCTCCTTTTGTTCCCTTATTGAAATTGAAATAAAAACGGGCATTTTTATTATATCACAACCTTGTCACCT
>JAILHY010000149.1 GCA_024695575.1 Lachnospiraceae bacterium | reverse complement strand
GATAACCCGCAAGGTTAAAAAAGTCCTGGAAATGGTGGATCTGGAAGGTTTTGAGGATCGTAAGGTCACTACTCTTTCCGGCGGCCAGCAGCAGCGTATCGCCATAGCGAGAGCCCTGGTAAACGAGCCTGAGATCCTGCTATTGGACGAACCCCTGGGTGCACTTGATCTTAAGATGCGTAAAGAAATGCAGATAGAGCTTAAAAACATGCACAAGCGCCTGGGCATCACCTTTATATATGTAACCCACGATCAGGAGGAAGCCCTGACCATGTCCGATAAGATCGTGGTCATGAACGAAGGTAAGATCCAGCAGATCGGAACTCCCGAAGATATCTACAACGAACCGAAGAATGCCTTTGTTGCCGACTTTATTGGCGAAAGCAACATCTTTAACGGCATCATGACCGGGGAAAAGAAAGTGCGTTTCTGCGGCGGTGAGTTTAAGTGCGTGGACGACGTTCCCGAAGGAACCCTCATCGACGCGGTTGTGCGTCCCGAAGATGTAATGCTGGGAAGCCCCGAAACCGGCACCATTACCGGTGTTGTCACAAGTGTGATCTTCAAGGGTATCCACTATGAGATAACCGTAGAATCGGGCAAGTACGAAATGGTGATCCAGTCCACCAAATCCGCTACCGTGGGAGACCGCGTCGGCATGAGCCTCGATCCCGACGGCATACACATCATGATCGCCGAGAATAACACCACCCGTTTCGAGGCCAAGATTGACAATGATTATCACTTAAACTACAACGGCAAAGAAATCACCTGCGATCTTTTAAAGATCATTCCCGGAGCAAAGATGACGGAAGACGGTCTTAAAGACGCAGACGGAGAGACACTTGATCCCGAGAAATACACTATCCTTGTCTCAATTGAACCCGGCGACATAGAAATGACCGACGATGCGGAAGCCGGTCTTACAAGCGGCCGCATCACCAACCTTATATACAAAGGTGACCACTACAGCTATGTAGTCCGCACAGAGCATGGCCACGACCTGATCGTTGATGATGAGGACCTGTGGAACATGGACGACTTAGTAGGTCTTATCATGCCTGAAGACAAGATGGCCTTTGCTTTGAAAAAGTAATCATTCTGACTTTACCAAGGAGATAATAAATTGAAATTCACTAGAAAGACTTTGGGAATCCCATACGGAATCTTCCTGCTCCTTTTTGTTGTGGCGCCGCTGTTTGTGATACTCTACTACGCATTCACAAACGGCTCCGGACAATTTACACTTAAAAATCTCACAGGTTTCTTTACCGATCCAAACACCCTTGGAACGCTATTGTACAGCTTCTGCCTGGCATTTGCCACCACAGTGGTATGCCTCTTTATCTCGTATCCGGTAGCATATCTTCTTGCCAACAGCAGCTTAAAGAATAAATCCGTGCTGGTCATGATCTTTGTAATGCCCATGTGGATCAATTTTACGCTTCGTATCACTGCGTTAAAAGAGATCCTGACCCTGATCGAAGGGAATCTTGCTTTTCACCCCTTCATCAATTCCATAATCGGCATGACCTACGATTTTCTGCCCTTTATGATACTTCCGCTTTATACTACCATTTCCAAACTCGACAAGAATTTGCTTGAGGCAGCAGCAGACCTTGGTGCGGACGGGTTCAGGGCTTTCCTGCGGGTTACTCTTCCTTTATCCATGCCCGGTATTGTAAGCGGTGTTTCAATGGTGTTCCTGCCTGCCATGACCAACTATGTGGTACTTGATATGCTCTACAACAGTACCTACATAATGGGAAGCCTGATAGGCAGCTATTTCTCAGCCTACGACTGGCACAACGGTTCCATGATCGCATTGGTTCTTCTTGTGATCATCTGCCTGTTTACGCTCTTAACGGGTAGCTCCGAAGAAGAAAACGCAAGAGGAGGTGTGCTGCTGTGAAAAAACATTCAGGTATTACCGTTACAGTATTGAGCCTCGTTCTCCTGTTCATATATGCACCCATACTGATCCTGGCGGTATACAGCTTCACCGACTCATCCACCATAGGTGTGATCGGAAACCTCTCTTTACAAAATTACGTAACTCTCTTTACCACAGAAGAGCTCACCGGCATGATAGTCGGCACCATACTGTTGGCTACAGGCTCTGCATTACTGGCTACCATTTTGGGAAGCCTCGGCGCCATAGGAGCTTTTTATTCGAAAAAGAATACTCAGGCCGCTATGGGCATAGCAAACCAGGTTCCGGTTGTAAACGCAGATGTTGTGACCGGTTTTTCCATATGCATTCTGTTAGTGGTGGTATTCGGGATGAGTAAGGATACATATGTGCCCCTGATCATAGGCCATGTGGTGCTCTCCGCCCCCTTTGTATATCTCTCTGTAATGCCCAAGCTCAAACAGATGGATCCAAGTCTCTACGAAGCTGCCCTTGACCTTGGAGCAACCCCTGCCTGTGCACTAAGGAAGGTGGTGCTCCCACAGATCATGAGTGGCGTTATCTCGGGCTTTGCATTGGCGGTTACTCTTTCTTTGGACGATTATTTCATCGCGACCTACACTAAGCCTGCGACCTTTGATACCATCAGCACCTACGTGGTCAATGCCACCCGCGGCTCACAAACGGAGATCAAAACCGCTCTGTGGGCTCTTTCTACGGTGATATTTATTCTGGTGCTTTTGATCAGTCTTGGTTCAAACCTCATTCCGGCCAAAAACGAACGTCCGGGAAAGGAGGATGCATGATGCGATCAATGTTAAAGAAAATCCCGGCTATTCTACTTGCAGGCACAGTCCTGTTCAGTGCCTTTTTGACAGACAGTATTAAGGCCTTTGCCAAAACCGACGACAAAGTCATCACTCTCCGTGTCTGTAACTGGGAAGAATATATGGACCTTGGCGACTGGGATGAAGAAGAAACCATAGACCTTGAAAGCGGAGATATCTACGGCGAGAGACCTCTCTACGAGGAATTCGAAGACTGGTATTTTGAAAATTACGGAGTAAAGGTTAAAGTCGAATACAGCTGTTTCGGTACAAACGAGGAACTATACAACATGCTGACTCTGGGGGACGTATATGATCTTGTCTGCCCCTCGGAATACATGGTCATGAAGCTGATGGCGGAGGACGCTGTAGTCCCCTACTCTCAGAATTTCTTTGACGAAAGAAACGCGCTTAACTACTATATCCGCAACCTTTCGCCCTTTATCCGAAAGACTCTTACGGAAAATAAGATCGGAGGCCGCACCTGGGCTTCCTGTATGGCAAGCTATATGTGGGGTATCACGGGTATTCTTTATAACCCTGAAGAGGTTACCAGAGAGGAAGCCTCCACCTGGGATATACTTACCAATCCCAAGTTTTTCCGTCAGGTTACCATCAAGGATAATGTTCGTGACGCTTATTTTCCTGCTGTAGCGGTACTGAAGGGAGATCTCCTTACATCTGAGGTTTTTACCTCTTTTGCTGATTATCACGAGCGTCTGGCCGCTGAAATGAATGATACCTCACAGGAAACCATAGATGCGGTACAGGAATACCTCCAGAAGGTTAAGAACAACGCCTATTCCTTTGAAACTGACAGTGGTAAATCCGATATGATCACGGGCAAAGTCCTTGCGAATCTCCAGTGGTCGGGAGACGCTGTATATGCCATGGATCAGGCAGAAGAAGACGATTTCATACTGGAATACGTAGCTCCGAAAGAATGCACCAACCTGTGGTTTGACGGCTGGGTAATGCTTAAGAGCGGTGTGGAAGGCGACCCTGAAAAACAGCAGGTTGCAGAAGCCTTTGTTAACTTCCTGTCGATGCCCGAAAATGCCGTCCGCAACATGTATTACATAGGCTACAGCTCCGCCATATCAGGCGGTGCCGACGGAGATCAGGTTTTCGAATATCTTGAATGGAATTACAGTGCAGATGAGGATGAAGAAGAAGTAGTAGATTACGACGTAAGCTTCTTCTTTGATCCTGAAGATACCGAAGGCAATTTCGTACTTGAAACAAGTAAAGAACAGACAAGACGCCAGTTGTACGGCCAGTACCCGCCGAGAGATGTGCTTGAACGAAGTGCTGTCATGCAGTATTTTGATACAGAAACAAACACAGCCATCAACCATATGTGGATAAGGGTTCGCTGCTTTAACATCGGTACAGTGCCCTTCTGGGCATGGATCATCGTATCCTGCGGTATAGCCTCTTTGATAGTTTTCCTGATATTGGCACACCGCAAATCTAAATAGACATAAATGCCGCCTTTGGAAATCATCTCCAAAGGCGGCAATTTTATGTGTATTATGCTATCTTCCAGGAAACAGCTTCTTTTCTTTCACTTACAAAGTTCTTGTATATTCCGTCCTGTGCCACAAGTTCTTCGTGGGTACCCTTCTGTGCTATCTTTCCGTCTGAAACTACAATGATCTGATCAGCATGCCTTACGGTCTTAAGTCTGTGAGCGATCATGATTATTGTCTTGTTCCTGGTAAGCTCCTCTATCGCCTTGGTGAGTTCCGCCTCGTTCTCCGGATCCACGTTGGCCGTAGCTTCGTCAAGGATTATGATAGGCGCATCCTTCATAATGGCTCTGGCGATGGATATACGCTGCTTTTCGCCTCCTGAAAGAGATGCTCCGCCCTCTCCTATTATGGTATCATAGCCATCGGGCAGACTCATGATAAAGTCGTGACAGCGTGCTTTCTTTGCCGCCTCGATGACTTTGTCCATTGACGCTTCCGGACTTCCGAACCGGATATTGTTGGCTATGGTATCTTCAAAAAGGTAAACTCTCTGGAACACAAAACTGAAATTTTTCATAAGTGAGTCAAAACTGTATTCTTTTACATTTCTGCCACCAAGGAGCACCTCTCCTGACTTAACATCCCAGAATCTGGCCATGAGATTGGTAAGAGTTGTCTTGCCGCCGCCGGAAGGTCCAACGATGGCTGTAGTCGTTCCCGCTGGGATCTTTAAGGACACATCGTTGATGATCATCTTGTCTTCGTAGGCAAAAGAAACATTTTTAAGCTCGATATCCTTTCTTGCAGGCAGGATATCTTCTCCGTCTATGTCCATTGGAGGTATGGAAAGCACCTCATTGGCCTTATCAACGATGATGTTCACGTTTCTCATAAGCGCTGAGAAACCGCCCATCATGTCAAGGCTTTCATAGATCATAAAGGAGGATATGGTCATTATGATCGTGTATAAAAGGGGCATTGAACCAGTCAGATAGAAGTAAACGGACATAAGGCACATGACCACTCCGGTAAGCTTGGTAGCAAGTCCCTGGAGAAACATAAAGGGAATGACCGTAAACTCCATTTTGGTATCAGCGTCCTGCTTTTCCTTTATAGCGCTTTCAAGCTTTTTTGCTGTCTTCTCCGTCAAGTTGAAATTCTTGACTTCCGCTATGCCCTGTATGTACTCGATAACTGCAGTGACCAGTGTTTCACCTGCTTTTGCAGCTCTTGGTGCCGCAGGGATCGTAGCCCTCTGCATCAGGGTATTGAAGAGTGAGAAAACCAGTATTCCCGCAAGGAGGATCAGCGCGATCCTTATATCAAAGAAAGCAAGGAATACAAATATAACTGCAGTGGTGATGATACCCTGGGTTGTGATCATAACAACCAGCGTTGCCACATCCGCAAGCTGTTCCATGGTATTGGTGGTGATATTGGTGATCCGTCCAAGACTGTTTGCATTAAAGAAGCCCATGGGAAGGTATCTTAAATGCTCTGCTATCTCAATGCGTTTACCTGAGCAGGTATTGTAACCGGCTTCCGTCTGAAGCATGGTGGTCTTTAAGCCTATAAGCACCTGCCCTGCTATTGATACGCACATGATCCCGAAGGATGTCCATATAGTTGAAGGATTCATGTTCTTTTCCAATATACCCTGAATGATCGCAGCAATGGCAGGGATCTTGATCATGGCGAACATGGCCTTTAATACACCCAAAAGCATGGCACCGATAAGTTTCTTTTTATTTTCCGCGTTGGCAAAATCGAAATACATTTTTAAAGTACGAAACATTATGCCACCTCCGAATCTTTTGAAGAAATGTGAGCTTCCCACATTTCCCTGTATAAAGGCGAACTCTTTAAGAGTTCTTCCTGCGTTCCCTGTGCAGCCACGTTTCCGTCACTGATCACAAAGATCCGGTCTGCGGAAGCGATGGTCGAAAGCCTGTGGGCTATTACTATAAGAGTTTTGCCTTTAATGAGCTTTGCAACGCTTCTCTGAACAATGGCTTCATTCTCCGGATCCGTGTAAGCTGTAGCTTCATCAAGGATAACCACGGGTGCATTTTTTAGCATGGCTCTTGCAATACTTATTCTTTGTCTCTCACCACCTGACAGATGACCGCCTGCACCTCCTGCTATAGTGTCATAACCCTTTTCAAGATTCATGATGAAGTCATGGCATCCGCAAGCCTTTGCAGCATTTATCACATCTTCATCCGAGGCGTTCGGATTACCCATTCTGATGTTTTCCATAACTGTCTCATCAAACAGGTAGTTATCCTGTGAAACATAAGCTATGTTTCTGTTGTAATCAGCAAGGGGAATATCCCTTACGTCCACACCGCCGTAGGTGACCGATCCTTTGTCAGGATCCCAGAAAGAAGCAATGAGCTTGGCGACAGTGGATTTGCCGGAACCGGAGGGTCCGACCAGAGCATTAACAGAGCCTTCTTTTATCGTTAAGTTTACGCCGTGAAGGACTTCTTTCTCATCGTATCCGAAATGAACATCCTTAAACTCGATGGTGTTGCCCTGGGGTTGCTTTTTCATGGTTTCCGGACGGGCCAGTTCTCTCTTTCCGAGGATCGAAGTTGCTTCTGCGATGATTGAACCTGTTTTCTTTAAGTTATCAAGGTGTCCCGCAACTACCATGAAAGGCGATACCAGTCCCAGAGTCAAAATGATAAGGAGCATGGCATCCGTTCCGTCAACCTTGCCCTGCATATAGAAAAGGCCGGTAAAAGGAAGGAGTGTAAGAAGCTGCGCCGGCAATAACGTCAGCGCCAGATTCTGCCAAAGGTCACATCTTCTCATCCATTCGATAAAGCAGTCAGCACCTTCTTTTGCGGCAACTATGAATTTCTCGTAAGAGGTCTTTGTCTTTCCGAAGGCTTTGATGACCTCGATACCGTTGATGTACTCAACAGCCGTATCATTAAGGGCCTTGGTCTTGACTATGGTATTATTAAAGCTTTCCTCGGAGCCTACCATCATAAGGCTGTAGAATACCATTCCAACAGGCACACAGATAAGGGATAACAAGGTCAGCTTCCAATTTATGGTAAGCATGATCACCAGAATACCGATGGGAACAATGGCGTTTGAGATCATCTCAGGGATGATATGAGCTAAGGTAGTCTCTATTGAATCCACGCGCTCCACAATGATGTTCTTGTAAGATCCCGATGAGTCTTCCAGCACATCTCCTAAGGGCATCAGGCTTAATTTCTTTGTAAGCCTGCGTCTTATCTCTGCGAGGACACCGAATGTAGCCCTATGGGAAAGGGTTGTGGAAATACTGTGAAATACCTTGTTAACAAGCCAGCATACAGATATGATACCGCACTGTATCAGGTAAAACCTTATATCCTTCTCTCCGTCAATAAGAGCCCTCACTATCTTTGCCACATAGAAATATGGCATAAAACCTGCCACGACGCTAACTACTGCCAACAAGACGCTCAGGACATACGAGCTTTTGTTCATGCCGGCAAACTCAAGAACCCAGCTTAGCGTGGACCTCTTTTTGGTACTTTCCATGTTTTCTTTCTCTCCTTCCGTTTCTCTGTGATCAGTGTTTCGCTTTTGTTTTTGATTGGCCCCGTAGTTAGCACTTGCTAACCTTTTATCGTATTTAAACCCCGCATACTGCGGGGCTATATACTACAATCCAAAATATTCTTTCCAGGCAGGAGTGTAAAAAGCTGATACCGTCTCTGCAAAGTGAAGGGCTTCCTCTCTGGAAAAGCCGTGTATGACGGTCTGAAAAAGTGCTTCGATGCAGGATGTCACCAGGAGATGGAATTCTCTCCTGTCGAATTCCTTGATAGTGGCTCCTGTTTTAGCGATCTCTTCCATGTACCGCAATGTAACCTTTTCCTCAAGATCCGCTATATCATGCTTGAAATCTTCATAAACCGAACCTTGTGATTTACAGATGATGAGTTCAAACTCGTCAAGATGGTCATAGATAAACTCCATGGCTCTTACCAGTTCATGCTTTGAGTTACTCACATCCGCCTTTCCTATCATGGAAAGATCATCAAAATATTCTTTTTCAATTTCATGATACAGATCCATGAGTCCGTCAACGGCAGGCTTCACAAGAGAAGAAAACAT
>JAILHY010000006.1 GCA_024695575.1 Lachnospiraceae bacterium | reverse complement strand
TACGACGCTCCATGTTCATCATCTTGGTAATGGGCATACCACCTGCAATCCACTCTTCTGCGGGCTTAGAAAGATTGGAAACCTTTGAAAGGTATCCGGTGTAGCCGTACTGGATAAGCATGAATGCGTTGTATCCAAGTGAATAGCAGTAATCTGCATCAAAGTTTGAAGGGAATGCGCAACGTCCTTCATAACCGAAGAAGTGATGAAGTGCTGAGAATTTACCCTTGTAGCTGCCTGCTTCTTTTCTCTTTGCGAGCTCGTTCTTAACCATTTCGGAGAAGAGCTTCTCGGACTCGATGAGGGAAACCTGAACGTTACCGTGAGGATCTCTCTCAAGGAAGAGCTGCTGCTGTACGAACTGAGGAAGGATGTCGAATACCTTGAACGCATCAGCGGAAAGGCCCTTCTTGATGAATTCGTACTTGGCATTCCAATCGGGAAGAGCATTGAACTCTGCGGTCTTGTTACCTGCAAGAAGTTCGTTGATCTCCTTAATGAGCATTGAGAACTCGGGAACGAACTCAACGATACCTTCGGGAATGATAGCTACACCGAAGTTCTCACCGTTGTTTCCGCGCTTTTCAACTGAATCAGCGATATAGTTGGTGATCTGTGCAAGAGACATCTTCTTTGCTGCAACTTCCTCGCCTACAAGGCAGATGTTGGGCTGTGTCTCAAGTGCGCACTCAAGGGCTACATGGCTCGCGGAACGACCCATAACCTTGATGAAGTGCCAGTATTTCTTAGCAGAGTTGGCATCTCTTTCGATGTTGCCGATAAGCTCTGAGTAAGTCTTGGTTGCGGTATCAAAGCCAAAAGAAGCCTCGATATCTTCGTTCTTAAGGTCACCGTCGATGGTCTTGGGGCAACCGATTACCTGAACGCCGGTGTTATGAGCAGCCATGTACTCTGCAAGTACTGCTGCGTTGGTGTTACTGTCATCACCACCGATGATAACGATAGCGGTGAGGCCGTGCTTCTTAGCTACTTCGGTAACGATCTTGAACTGATCCTCGGTCTCAAGCTTGGTACGACCGGAACCGATGATGTCGAAACCGCCGGTATTTCTGTAAGCATTGATGAACTCATCATCAAACTCTACATAGCTGTCATCGATAAGTCCGCTGGGGCCGCCCTTGAAGCCAAGAAGAACATTGCTCTTGTCGGTAGCCTTAAGTGCATCGTAAAGACCACAGATAACGTTGTGTCCGCCGGGTGCCTGTCCACCGGAAAGGATAACACCTACAACCTGCTTCTTGGCACTGCTGGTGTTAGCGCCCTTTACAAAGGTGATTTCGTTCTTTCCGTAGGTGTTGGGGAAAAGAGCCTTGATCTTGGCCTGATCCGCAACGCTCTCGGTTGCTGCGCCGTCTTTAACGGTGATCTCGGATATGCCGCCCCTTAACATTCCGGGGAGCTTGGGATTGTAAGCATATCTTGCTTTCTGAAGGTTTGAAAGATTCATGTTGAAACTCCTTTATATTTATTTAACTACAATGTTTACTATCTTACCCGGTACATAGATTTCTTTTACCGGGGTCTTGCCTTCGATGGCAGCCTTAACGCCGGGTACTTCCTTGGCCTTGGCAAGTGCCGAATCCTTATCCTCGTTAACTCCGAGGGCTACGGTTCCTCTAACCTTACCGTTGACCTGTATACCGATCTCTACAGTATCTTCTTTGACCTTCTCGGGATCAAATACGGGCCAGGGCTCAAAAGCAATGGTAGTGTCATGGCCTAAGATCTGCCACATCTCCTCGCCAATATGAGGGCAGATGCAGGAGAACATCTTAACAAAGCCTTCGGCGTATTCCTTGGGACACTTGCCTTCCTTATATGCCGCATTCATAAAGATCATCATCTGAGAGATGGCTGTGTTGAAGCCAAGCTGCTCAAAATCGGAAGTAACTTTCTTGACGGTCTGGTGATAAACCTTCTCGAGCGCTCCGCCGGATTCCTGAGTCAGATTCTCTTCGTTGGTGATAAAGGTCCACACACGGTTAACGAACTTGCGGGCACCGTCTACACCGGTCTTACTCCAGGGCTTGGAAACCTCAAGAGGTCCCATGAACATCTCATAGAGTCTCAAAGTATCTGCACCGTAATCCCTTACGATATCGGAAGGATTAACTACAAATTCAGGGAATCTCTTACCCATCTTGATACCGTTCTCGCCAAGGATCATGCCCTGATGAACGAGCTTCTTGAAGGGCTCTTTGGTAGGAGCAAGTCCCTTATTGTAAAGGTATCTGTTCCAGATACGGGAATAAATAAGATGACCTACCGCATGCTCGGGACCGCCGATATAAAGGTCTACGGGCATCCAGTGCTTTAAGAGCTCCTGATTTGCAAATTCTTTGTCATTGTGAGGATCGATATATCTGAAATAATACCAGGATGATCCTGCGGAACCGGGCATGGTGGAAGTTTCCCTTGTACCCTTGATTCCGTTATTGTCATACTTCTTCCATTCGGTGGCATTTTCAAGCGGTGCCTGACCGTTCTTACCCTTGTAGTCCTCAAGTTCGGGAAGGATCAACGGAAGCTCTGAATCTTCAAGTGCATAGTCCTTGCCGTCTTCGCCATGAACAATCGGAACGGGCTCGCCCCAATAGCGCTGACGGGCGAAGATCCACTCTCGGAAGTGATAATTCACTGTTCTGCGGGCAACTCCCATTTTCTCAAGCTTGGAGGTAATGGCTTCTTTGGCCTCCTCTACGGTAAGACCCGTAAACTCCTCGGAATTGATGAGCTTGCAGCCCTTTCCGAGATAATCCTGTTTAACAAAAGCACATTCACTGATATCGCGGCCTTCAATAACCTGGATAAGGTCGATATTGTGAACCTGCGCGTACTCATAGTCTCTCTGGTCGTGAGCGGGAACCGCCATAACTGCGCCGGTACCGTAACCTGCAAGTACGAAATCACCGATGAACATGCGAACTTCCTTGCCGTTAACGGGATTGATACAGGTAACGCCCTTAAGCTCGCATCCTGACTTTCCTTTGTTAAGCTCGGTACGGTCCATGTCGGTCTTCTTGGCGGTCTCTGCTATGTAGGCCTCAACCTCGGCGCGGTTCTCAACCCTGTCAAGAAGTCCCTTAACGATGTCGCCTTCGGGAGCGAGAACCATAAAGGTAATACCGTAGATGGTCTCGATACAGGTGGTGAATATGCTGAACTTGCCGCCGCCAACGATGTCGAAATCAACCTCAACACCGGTGGATTTGCCGATCCAGTTGCGCTGAATGTCCTTGGTTGACTCGGGCCAGTCTATCTCATTAAGACCGTCTAAGAGATCCTCTGCAAAAGAAGGCTGATCGATAACCCACTGCTTCATGTTCTTACGAACTACGGGGTAGCCGCCACGCTCTGATTTGCCGTCGATGACCTCGTCGTTGGAAAGCACGGTACCAAGCTCTTCACACCAGTTAACGGGCATGTCGATGTACTTGGCGTAACCGTCCTTATAAAGCTGTTTGAAGATCCACTGGGTCCATTTGTAGAACTCGGGATCGGATGTTGCTATAACTCTTGACCAGTCGTAGTCAAAACCAAGCTCCTTAAGCTGTGCGGAGAAGGTCTCGATGTTCTTCTGAGTGAATCCGTTGGGATGTTTGCCTGTGGTTACCGCATACTGCTCGGCGGGAAGGCCAAAAGAATCATATCCCATGGGATGAAGTACGTTGTAACCCTGCATTCTCTTCATACGGGATACGATATCCGTTGCGGTATAGCCCTCGGGATGGCCTGCGTGAAGACCTACGCCCGAGGGATAAGGAAACATATCAAGGGCGTAGAATTTGGGCTTGGAAAAATCCCATACATCTGTCTTGAAAGTCTCGTGATCAGCCCAGTATTTCTGCCACTTGGGCTCAATCTCTTTGGGATTGTAAATATTCTCTCCGTTCTTACTCATAACTCTCTCCTATTTCTTCCCCTTAGGGGATATCCCGACTAAGCTCGGGATGATACATAAAATACTGCGGATAACAGGACTTGAACCTGCACGCTTGCGCACCAGAACCTAAATCTGGCGTGTCTGCCAATTCCACCATATCCGCTTCCTGTTCAAAGGAGGGACCCACGAAGTGGGAGGATTCCTTGGAACCCTGTGCACCCCATCCGCGAAGCGGATTTAAAATGGTGCACATCCCGTAGGCCGCCCCATCTGCGAAGCAGATTTAAAATGGGTGGCTCTCATTTTTGAAGTGCCCCATCCGCGAAGCGGATTTTAAATGGCATCTTCGTCCCGTCGCGCTGAAAAAACACTCCGGGAAACCGAATCTTAAAAATTATATTACCTCCTTCATTCCCCGTCAAGTTCGGCAAAGTGTTCCGAAAACTCTTCCGCGGTGAATGTAAGCAGCTCGTCTTCGGTGGGACCGGCTTCTTCCTGCAGATATTTCTGAATCTCAGTCATGGCAAGCTTGTGCTCGTCAGCTACATTTTTAAGAAGTCCGTCATAGACTTCACTTACGCCCATTGTGGAAACATTGGCAACTTCCTGTAGCAGGTCCGCAAGCCTTGAAACTCCGGCGGAGCGGCTCATTGCCGCAAGCTGTTCAAGTATGGGTTTGGCTTTCTCGGGTGACAACGTTCCTACCATATCAAGGAGTTCCGGGCTGTCACTTACGAAAACCTTCAATATGGAAATAAAGATATTCTTGTCATCCCATACATTGGCAATGCCTTCGGCGGCTGAGAAAGTACTTACCTGACTCAGGCTGTGCTTTCTACCGCTTATAACTTCTTCTTTATGAACATAAACGATCTTATCCTTGGGAAGCAGTTTCTGCATAAGGAAACTCAGGTGCTTCATAACGATGGGCTTTGACAGGAAATCGCTCATTCCCGCTTCAAAGAACATCTTCTCAAGCTCTCCGCCCGCATTGGCGGTCAGGGCGATAATAGGTGTGCGTTCCCTTCCCTGTTCTTTTTCGATCTTCCAGATGCGCTTGGAGGCCTCGATTCCGTCCATACCGGGCATCATGTGATCCATAAAGATTAGGTCGAATTCGCCGCCGCTTCGGATGAGTTCAACGGCCTCGGAACCGGAATCCACATCCACAACCTTGGCCTTGAAGGTTTCAAACAACGCCTTAGCCACCTTAAGGTTAACCCTGTTGTCGTCAACGATCATGATGTTGGCTTCGGGCGTAACGAACTTGGCATCCCTGTCCATGGCAAATCTGCTTCGATCGCTGTTACTCTTTAGCAGTGCCATAATGGTGAAAATATCCAGGGGCTTTCGCAGTACAGGATATCGACTGAGATAGTCAACAGTGTCTGCCTCGCCTATGTCAAGGATCTTAACCGGGATGGTAGTGGGGGACATACGTGCCACCATATCGCCCGCGTTCTTGAACATTCCCGCATTTACAAGGAAATAGTCCACCTTGACCGTGGATAGAATCCCCTCTGCCTCGGATTCTCTGAAAACGCGGCGCACCGAAACTCCCAGTGCCTTAAGTATCCGCTCTATATTGTCGGCGTAATGGATGTTCTCGTCCCAAACCAGGCAATCCATCGCCATATTTCTGTTCATTTCCGTATCAACTATCGGTGTGTTGTCGGGAGTGACTCTCTGACGTACCCTCGCCGTAAAGGTCGATCCCTTGCCAAGCTCACTGGTAAAGTTAATGGAACCGCCCATCATGGAAGTTAACTCTCTGCAGATGGTAAGTCCCAGGCCCGTACCTTCCGTTCCCGCCTTGCGGTTCCTGCCTGCCTGGCCGAATTTCTGGAATATCTTTTCTTTGTCCGAAGGGGCGATACCGGTACCTGTGTCCCTTACGGCAAAAGAAACATCTATGCTTTCCTTGGACAGTCTCTCATAGGAAACCGTTAGGGAAACAAGCCCCTTGGTGGTAAACTTGACCGCATTACCAAGGAGGTTTATCAGTATCTGCCTTATGCGAACCTCATCGCCGATAAGGACCTTGGGTATTGTAGGATCCACATCAATGGTAAAAGCAATGGGTTTGGCCGCCAGACGCACCGAAATGATATTCTTAACGTCCTCTATAAGAGTTCCGATCTCATATTCGTTCTCGGAGAGGATCATCTTGCCAGCGTCGATCTTTGAAAAATCAAGGATATCATTAACCACATCCAGCAGGTTCTCGGATGAACTCTTTAGGATTCCAAGGTAACTTGCCTCGGATTCGGAATGATTCTCCTTTATTAGAAGCTCCGTTGCACAGCTGATGGCATTCATCGGCGTACGGATCTCGTGGCTCATGTTTACAAGGAAATCGGACTTGGCCTTGGCTTCCGCAAGGGCACGCTCGCTCTCTTCCCTTATTCTTTCGATCTCGGCTTCTTTTTCATTAAGGGTGTTGGCGGAGACGTGAAAGCGGCAAAGCATGACAATACCGGAAACTATCCCAAGAACAAGGGTAAGAGTCATAAACCCTGCGCTGAAAAAGCCCAGAATCTCCGGCGGATCCTTGATAACCACGACGGAAAAATGAAGAGCAAGGGATATAATCGCCATGATCGTACCGAGGATTATAAATATGATATGAAATTTAAGCCTGTCATTATTGGGTTTGTTGATCATCTTATCTCCCTGAGCCAAATCTCTGAACTATTATTATACTTTCTTTTGGCAATAAAAAAAAGAGGAATCTTTCGATTCCTCTCAATTGTGATGTGCTTATACGGAAAAGTCTATGTGCTGTCCCTTAAACTGCTCGTCTGACTTATCAACGGTGCTCCAGTCAAAGGCTTTGATCTTTTCAAGAAGCTCATCGAAGGTGTCTGCCTCAATGCGGGTACGGGGACCGGGCTTGTAGGGCTCTTCTTTCTCAGGTTTAACTTCTTTATCTTTATTATCGTCGGCCTTTTCGGCGTTTTCCTTCTTTGCTTCCTCGGCTTTCTTTTCCCTGCTTTCCTCGATGCGCTTGCGCTGCTCTTCGGTAACCTTTTCAAGTTCTGCAAACAAAGATGTGGTACCGTCGGGGTTCATGGTGATCTTGATGCCGGTGATGACGGTTCCGCTTTCCTTGCTTTCGTCGGAATTGTTGTAATCTTCCACGAACTTGCGGGCATCGGCAACTGCGGTCTCCATCTGAGAGAGGCGCTCGTTGGCGTAGTCCTCGTCCTCAGCCATCTTCTCTATTTCGTCCGCGGAGAACATGACGGAAATATCCTTGTCGGAACCTGCAGACTGGGCATCAAGGGCTTCCTCCGAATCTCCCACAAAGATATCGAAGTCGCCGTATTTCTCTCTGATATTCTTTAAGAAATCCTGAGCCTTGACGCTTAATGTGCTCTCACCGAAATCCGGCTTGTCAGTTTCTGCAGCTTTCCTGGTGGTATCGGTCTTTTTACCGTAATCGTACTGAGTGCGGTATGCATTGTAACCCGTGTTATTTACATTAAAACTCATGTTGACCCTCCTTGTCCTTTCTTATCCTCTGTGAGGTGTGCGGAAATCCATTTCCTATCTTTTATATCGACATCCCGGTTAAATAATATTATACTTGTGCTTGCAAAAAATTATTTTTATTAGTAATATAAAAATGCTTGACAGACATTCTTATGTGTGATAATCTCTCTTGTGTTGCGAATTGAATGATTTCATTTTCGTATGCGGGTGTAGTTCAATGGTAGAACACCAGCCTTCCAAGCTGGACACGTGGGTTCGATTCCCATCACCCGCTCTTGCTGACTAAGCATTTATGTGTCCGTAGCTCAGCTGGATAGAGCAACGGCCTTCTAAGCCGTGGGTCGGGGGTTCGAATCCCTTCGGGCACAGTCCGTTTCAAGGAGGGGCCACGTAGTGGAAGATAACTTGAAACACCGAAGCGCTGAAAGTCTTTCGGGTCACCATGGTGGATGTAGCGTAGTTGGTTAACGCGCCAGATTGTGGTTCTGGAGACCGAGGGTTCGAGTCCCTCTATCCACCCGCAAGGAGTAAAATTTTGGGCTATCGCCAAGCGGTAAGGCACAGGGCTTTGACTCCTGCATTCGGCAGTTCGAATCTGCCTAGCCCAGTTTGGGTATATATGTTGTGGGCTACTAGCTCAGGTGGTAGAGCACTTGACTTTTAATCAAGTTGTCCCGGGTTCGAGTCCCGGGTGGCTCACTAAAGAGAAGAATCGGTTTTCCGATTCTTTTTTCTTTTTTTTCTAAAGATTCTAGGCCTGTTTGCCGATATACTATGCAAAGGTTAATTTATGTCGTTTTTTAACCTGATATAATAGGAATGGATTCCGCAAATGGCAAAGGAGGGCTGTATGAGTTTTAACGTAGGAAACACAGGATATAATGCATATCGTACCCAGTACGATTACGGAAAAAGGAACGAAGATAAGGTTAATTCCGCCAAGGAAACCGAAAAACCTGATTACGGCGAGAAGAATCTCAGTGTAAAGGCACAGGAGTTTCTTAAGAACCTCAGGGAAAAGTACGGCGATTTCGATATCTTTGTGGGCGATTCCGATGAGGCTTTAAATACACTGTCTGCAGGATCGGACAAAGATGTTTCCGTTATGTTCTCGGCTGATGAGATCGAAAAGATGGCAGAGAACGAGGACTACGCCAATGAGCGCCTGTCTCAGATGGAAACTGCAGTTGCGGACGCACGCAAGATGGTGGAAGATTACAATAATTCTGACGAGAGCAAGGAAAGCGGCACCGTTATCACCGGTATCAAGATCACCATGAATGATGACGGCACCACATCAATATTCGCAGATCTTGAGAAGGTTACCAAAGAACAGCGTGAGCGCATAGAAGAAAAACGTGCAAAGAAGGCTGAGGCTGAGAAAAAGGCTGAAAAAGACAAGGCCTCCGAAACGGAGAAAACTGAGAAGCCGGAGAAGCCTGAAAAGCCTGAAAAGCCTGAAAAGCCCGGTCCCCGTACCAGAGTCGAAGCAGGATCCTTCGAGGAACTCCTTGAAAAGATCAAGAACTTTGACTGGAGCACCGTAGATAAGTCAGATGACGCCTTTAAGGGCAAGCATATAGACTTTTCGGTATAATTTTTGAACCGTCATGAAATCAGAGGAATCGCAAGATTCCTCTTTTTTTTATTGTAAAAAGA
>JAILHY010000071.1 GCA_024695575.1 Lachnospiraceae bacterium | reverse complement strand
TCACCAAGCTGACTTTGGAATTGCTCCGAAGGATCAGATTCGCCATCACATAATGCCATCATGTAAAGGGAATCTCCTCCCATTAATGTACCGAAGTCCGTCTGAGGAATGGTAAAAGAAGATCCATCCAGCGTAAGCATCTTTCCATCCGTAGGAGGCATCCATAAGTTCATTCCGTTGCCGGTGATCGTTACAGTACTGTCAGTAAGGTTAACCTCGCCACCCCAGTTAAAGGATGAATTCAGCTCACCCACAAACGACTCAAGTGCAGTTACATCTACTTTTGAAAGTGTTAATGTGGACGATTTTGTAAGTAAATCATCATCACCAGCAAATGTGCAGATCAGCTTACCGTTCTTAACAGTAAGATCACCGTGGGGTTTGATCTGAGTTGCTGTCAACGTGTGTCCGTTTAAATCCAAAGTAGTATTTGCGGGAATCGAAAGAACGCCACAATAGCTTGTTTCGCCCTCACTATCCGTGTAATTGTAACTGCTGTTTTGGTAATTCCAGTCCTCGGTGAGGGTAACAGTTCCTCCCCCGGAAACCTCCGCCTGTTTTTTATCCCATTCGGAAACAGGTCGAACATGAACCCCTCGGCTGTCCCAATCTTCCTTTACAGCGACAGACGAATAACAAGGGGTGGCTTCCAATGTAATCTTATTTACTTTCAAGCCGATCACATTGCCGTCTGAAGCAACAAATCTGCAGTCGCCTTCATAGCCTTTGCCGAACAACTCCTGCATCGGGGCACTCTTCGTGTTAAATTTTTCGGTAAGAATAGAAAGATGATTATCGCTTTTTTCAAACCGGATTTCCGAAAGAGAAGTATATGCAACTTTTCCTCCGTTAGTAGCGTAAAAAGATCCTTCATATAATCCTCTAACGGTGTTGGGAATCGTTATGCTTCCGGTTTTCTTACAAGGACAAAACAAAAGATAGTACGGACCACAAACTGTTTTCGTATAGAGCACTCCGTCTATACTGCAGCAATCATTATTACCCTGTTCTACCGTAATACTCTTAAGATTGGTGCAGACGGAAAGAGGATTAATATTTTTTATTTGATCATCGCCGAAACCGGAGACGCTTTTACCGATCAAAACATCAGTGATTCTGTCACCCTGCGCATTCCATGGAACTTCTTTATCAATTTCGTAACTTGCTATTTTACCTTCACCCGAAAGAATAAGTGTGTTGGCATCGTATTCTTCCATATCTAACGCAGGTTTGTTTTTGTGTTCAACGATTTCATACTTGACACCATCCACGTTACCACCGTTTGCAGTTGAACCGCAGGATCCTGCAGTATAACCAGTAGCAAGCCATTTACCATTAAAGGGGATGCGAGTGCTCTCCATATCATACGTGCCCAAATCTGTAGCAATAGAAGGATTGCTGTTACCATCCCAGCACTTGTAGCCGTCCTCTCGGGCATAAATAGTCCTGCATTTTATTGCACTGCCCTGACCACGATTCTCAGCCTTGAGGGCGCCTCCATACAGGTGCACCTCACTTTCGGCTTCAATAGCGTATGCAGTGTCTCCTGTCGACTTAAGGTCCAGTATACCTCCTTCAATATCAACCCCTATTGCTTTTATGCAATACTGATCAGATGTTATGTTAACATAACCGCCATTGACATGAAATGTACCATTTGCAGAAACAACACTACCGTTAACCGTAAACCTGCCTTCACCACAGATACCCAAACCGCCCACAATGCTGCTTGCATCAATATTTCCGTTTACGGTAAGAGAAGCGTCGGGTTCAATGGTAATGAAGCAGTTATCGCCTGTTGTCGTGACGTTTCCATTAATGATGACGTTTTCTTTGACCACCATTATTTCCGACCATGTCGTTGTTTCACTTGTGATCTCGGTCGGAGCCTCAGTATCTGCATAGGCAGAAATCGAGCCAAGCTGCAGACCGGAAGGCAACGGTATTGCCCCCATCGAAAGAGCCGCTGCCAATACAAATGCCTGCGCGCCCTTCAGTAAATGTTTCACTTTCATTGTTTCTGTTTCCTCCTTTATTGCAATAAAACGCCGGACAAGGGATATTAACCCTGTGTCCGACGTTTATCCCAAGCCCAAGTAATAGCATCGGGGAAATTTTATCGCATCATATTCTGTTGTCAACCCTTCTGGGACGAATGTATTGAATTCTGGGACGAATGTCGAATTAAGTTTAATCACAGCCACCCCTTTATCAGGTCCAGGTCCTCCGGAGTGGTGACTTTTATGTTACGGTAATCCCCCATCACCACATGCACGGGCACGGGCCCATAGGATTCCATTACCGATGCGTCATCCGTAGGAGGATCCCCACCGAAAGCTTTCGCAGCAGCATTTGCTTCCTCGTATGCGCTCATGATCTCAGATGCCACAAAAGCCTGAGGCGTCTGCGCAAGCCACACTGTCGACCGGTTCGGGGTTACCTGCACCAGGCCGTCCGAATCCGCAATCTTGACCGTATCCTTGCTGGGAACAGCTGCAAGGACAGCCCAATGGCCTTCAAGTCCTTCTTTTACATTATTAAGGATACCCTGAGTCAGCATGGGTCTTGCTCCGTCATGAATGTACACGTAGGCATTCTTGGGATCCTTGATCTTTCGAAGTCCGTTCTGCACAGAGCTTCCGCGGTCTTTGCCTCCTTTGACTACATGAGTCAATTTGGAAATCCCGTTCTTTTTCCCGATGTCGTTCTTTACATACCCGATCCGGTCCGCAGATGTCACCACGATTATCTCGTCGATAAAAGAATCCTGCATGGCTTTCAGCGAGTAAAAAAGAAGGGGTTTGCCACCCACTTCAATAAACTGTTTCGGTACTTCGCCGCCAAACCTGGAGCCGGTTCCGGCGGCTACCACTATCCCTACGTGTCTCATATCGATCCTCCATAGAGCCTTTAACGCTCCCCCAGCTTTAACGCAGGGATCGCATTTAAGCTCAGGCTCGACTCAGCCCCGCTTAAGAGTTCATAATAACCTGCTGCGCCTATCATGGCCGCATTATCCGTACACAGTATGGGTGAAGGTCTGTAAAAAGAAATCCCTTCTTTCCTGCAGGCCTCTTCCAAGGCGGCACGAAGATGTGAGTTGCTGGCAACTCCGCCCGCAATGGCAAATCTGTTCATTCCGGATTCCCGTACCGCAGTCATGGAATGATCAACCAGTACGTCCACAACGGCCTTCTGGAAAGAAGCCGCCACGTCCGCCTGAATGACAGTTTCACCCTTCATTTCGCATGTATTAAGGTAATTGAGCACGGCAGACTTAAGCCCGCTGAATGAAAAGTCGTAAACACTGTCCGCGACCTTTGCTCTCGGAAACTCAATTGCAAGGGGATTACCTTCATTGGAAACCTTATCTATCTTGGGACCGCCGGGGTAGCCCAAACCTATGGCACGGGCAACCTTGTCAAAAGCCTCTCCCGCAGCGTCGTCCCTGGTCCGTCCGAGGACCTCGTACTTACCGTAATCCATAACCTTCACAAGATGGGAATGTCCCCCTGATACCACCAGGCACACAAAAGGCGGTTCCAGTTCTTTATTCTCGATATAGTTGGCACTAATATGGCCCTCAATGTGATTGACTCCGATGAGAGGCTTGTGTGCTGCCCATGCCAGGGCTTTAGCAAAAGAAACCCCGACAAGTAAAGCCCCGACAAGACCGGGGCCGTAGGTTACAGCTATGGCGTCGACGTCCTCCAGCGTTACTCCGGCAGCCTTTAAAGCCTCGGCCGTTACCTGGTTGACCTTCTCAGTGTGCTTGCGGGATGCGATTTCCGGCACCACGCCGCCGTAAAGTGTATGCAGATCTATCTGCGAAGATATTATATTTGAAAGAACTTCCCGTCCGTTCCTTACGACTGCTGCCGCGGTCTCGTCACAGGAACTCTCAATTGCCAGTATCAGTTTGTTTGTCATCGACTTCTTTCCAGCCAAAGATACGCCAGTGGCTCTTTTCGTCCTTTCTTAAAACAAAAACCTCATTAATATTCTTAAACTGCTTGCCGGATTTAATGGTGAACACGCAGTACATCCTTGCCCATTCATAGCCGTCCTCGGAAAAATAAAACACATCCGTGCTGGCACCGGGAGTGAAATTGGAAATCTTGTATCCGTTGGTATTGTAAAAAGCAATGTCGCCTTTAAGATCAAAAATGTAATCCGCCCAGGTCTTGTAGGACACCAGCTCGTCATCGTACAAAAGAAGCATTTGTCTTGCCAGTGCCTCGATGTCCTCGTCCGTCAGCTCCTCGTTGTAATAACACTGGGTTATCTCGCCGAAGTACTTGACCACTTCCTTGGGTGTTGCGGGATAGTTGGTGGTCAGGTTTCGCTGGAGCGCCGTTTGCACCGCCGTTATTTTGTTGTCGGCTTCTTCGTCCCCTGTTTTCTGTACTTTGTTGGACAGATGGTAAAAGTAAAATACCAGCATCACCGCAAGTACCAGCAAGATAAGAATGCCCTTCAATCCCTTGAATTTAGGCATATCAATCCTCAAACATTAAGTCTGTATTCTGTCCGTCCCGGCTTATGACCGTTTCGGGGTAGATCTTTCTGACTTCTTTTTTAAACTCCTCCGGATGTATAAGGGAAGGCGAATAGTGGGTAAGCCAAAGACGTTTGGCTCCTGCATCCCTTGCCATCTCTGCTGCCTCATACATGGTCATGTGCTTGTGTTCCCTTGCTTTTGCAAGCATATCGGGCTCGCCGTACATGCCTTCGCAGATAAAGAGATCTGCGTTCTCGGCATTGTGAACTATGAAATCCGTGGGTCTTGAATCGGTACAGTAAGTAACCTTCAGCCCCTTTCGCGCCTCGCCCAACACCATGTCCGGAGTATAGGTCACGCCCTCAAACTCCACTGAATTGCCCTTCTGCAAGGGATTCCAGAGCTTAAGCGGAATGTTCTGGGCCTTGGCACGCTCCGGGTCAAACTTGGGGAGTCTGTCCACAACTATGTTATAACCGTAACAAAGAACGTTATGGTTGACCCTGAAGGCCTCGATCCTGTATCCGTCGAACTCAAAAGTCTGGAAATTATCCTGTATCTCTATCAAAGAAATCTCAAAAGGAAGCTCAGGTGCTATGGTCCTAAGTGCCGGCACCACGCGCAAAAGGCCTCTGGGTCCGATCATGACCAAAGGCTCGGTCCTCTCGGCATTTCCCATAGTTAAGAGCATCCCGGGCAGTCCGCTTATGTGGTCCGCGTGGAAATGGGTAAAACACATAACGTCGATGGGCTTGGGACTCCATCCAACTTTACGGAGAGCCACCTGGGTACCTTCACCGCAATCTATCAAAATACTGCTGCCGTTATAACGCGCCATCATGGCGGTGAGATAACGGTTCGGAAGGGGCATCATACCGCCCGTTCCAAGCAAAGCAACTTCAAGCATACAATACCTTTCTGATTAACCGCGTCAGGTGTCACTCGAACCGACTGACATGATCCTTCGCAGTGGGTTACTTCCGTAGCCAGTACACGTAAGCATCCTCCACGGGTTGCTCATAAAACCGTTTACGCACCCCCGCACACTCAAATCCCAATGATTCGTAGAGCATGATGGCGGGCGTGTTACTGACTCTTACTTCAAGTGTATAATTAAGGATCCCTTTGGATAGGCCGTCTGCGATGAGCGCTTCCATAAGGATTCGTCCAAGGCCGTTTCCGCGGTAAGATTCCTCGATGGCTACATTATTGATATAGGCGTCCCCCAGAGTGTCCGTATAGCCGGCCTGCCCCGCGATAATGCCGTCTGCCTCTATCACAAGATATACCGAGTTGTTATCCCTGATGAGTGCTGCAAAGTCCTCTCTTTTCCACGGCATGGAAAAAGAAGCCCTTTCTATCTCACAAACTCTGTCCAGGTCGTCATCGGAAAGAGGTCTTGTTACGATGTTCATACATAACTCCTACCCGGAGGGGATTTCCCATTACATGTTGCTGCGGATCTCTTCAGGAGTGCCGCATGTCCTCTCGGCCTGAGAGGGGCGAAGATAATCCGGTACGTGCTCGCTTGCGGGCACCGCCTTGCCTTCTTTAAATACCTGCATTCCAAGAGCCGCTACACTTGATGCTCTCTGCATCATAAGTCCGGGAGCCGCAAAAGAAAACGGCACCGTGGTAAGCTCGACGATCCTGTCTTTAAACGCCTTGACCCCGTCTCCTAAGAATATCACTTCCCTGTTACGGGAGTTGATCTCAGCGATTATCTCATCTATCGCTAACGCGCAGGCCGGCTTGATGACGTTAAACACAGGCTCAATGCCTCCTGTGAAATCGTAAAGGCCCGTATATACCTGATCTCTGCGCGCATCCATCAGCGGGCACACCAGCTTATCCGTTCCGAAAAGGTTGTATGCCAGAGCATCAGTGGTGGGTACCTCAGCGATGGGAAGGTTAAGTGCGAATCCAAGACCCTTGGCGGTAGAAGAGCCAATCCGGAGGCCCGTAAAGGAACCGGGGCCCTTTGCAACCGCAATGCAGTCTACGGTCTTAAGGTCAAGCTCCGTCATGCGTGAGATCTCGTCCAGCATGGGGAGAAGGGTCTGGGAGTGTGTTTTTTTGTAATTAACGGAGTATTCCGCAATCATGCAGTCATCCTCGAGGATGGCTACGGAGGCGGTTAAACCCGATGAATCGATGGCGATGATTTTCATGTGTCTGCAACGTTTCTGTATTTTTATAGTTTATGTTTAATCTACGCTCTCCCATGATAAATAGCATTTTTTCACTTGGTGACCAGCGCTTTTGTACGACAGTTCACATGGGTTGCTATATTAACACTGTAGACGCCGTCTTCCAAAAGTGGGTCAAATCGTTCAAAAATGATTTATCATGTGTCGAGCTTACATTATAGGCAAAAGAAAGGATTATTTTACTCTCTTTATTTGAGCAGATTGTTTATGAACCTTTTAGTTCATTTCCTCAATAGTTATTCTCCGATAGTCGTTGCCCTTTTCGCGGTCACGGTCGATAGTGATACGAGTATGACGTTTCGGAATGATCCCTTTGATTATATCCGCCCACTCGATGATGGATACACCGTCACCGTAGAAATAATCATCGCTTCCGATCTCGTCCATCTCGGATTCGTCACCGATGCGGTAAACATCGAAATGATACAGGGGGATGCGGCCCTCCTCGTACACCT
>JAILHY010000019.1 GCA_024695575.1 Lachnospiraceae bacterium | reverse complement strand
GATATCATGATGAGGAGGAGGCGAAATAAGGCTTACGCCGGGAGTTGAATGACGGGTCTTTGCGATCCAGGGATAAACCTTTCCTGCAGGCAAATGTCCGCCTTCACCGGGCTTTGCGCCCTGTGCCATCTTGATCTGAATTTCTTTGGCACTTCCAAGGTATTCTATGGTAACGCCGAATCGTCCGCTGGCTACCTGCTTGATTGCAGAGCTTCTGTCGTTCTTGGTTCCCGCAGAGGCGATACGCTCATCACTTTCACCGCCCTCACCGCTGTTAGACTTACCCTTAAGTCTGTTCATGGCAATTGCCAGTGCTTCGTGAGCTTCCTCGGAAATGGAACCATAGGACATTGCGCCTGTTTTAAAGCGCTTAACGATCTCGTCTTCGCTCTCTACTTCTGTCAGAGGAATTTCTTTTTCGGCGAATCTGAAATCAAGGAGGCTGCGGAGATAGCCCGTTTCCTCGGAATCCACCATGGCGGTGTACTGCTTGAACTTGCCGTAATCGCCTTCCCTTGTGGCAGACTGAAGCATGTGGATGGTCTTGGGATTGTATCTGTGGCTCTCACCCTGTGCTCGCATCTTGTGACGGCCTACGGATGAGATTGTAAGGTCAGAAGAAAGTCCCAGGGAATCAAAGGCCATGGAGTGCTGTTTATCGGTAACCGCTTCGATATCTTCAAGGGTTATGCCCTCTACGCGGCTGACGGTACCTCTGAAATACTTGTCCGTCACATCCTTGGAAATACCGATGGCTTCGAATATTGCGCTGCCCTGATAGGACTGGATGGTGGAAATACCCATCTTGGAAGCAATCTTGACGATTCCCTGCAATACCGCATTATCATAATCGTCTACTGCTGCATGATAATCCTTGTTTAAATAACCGTCCTTTATGAGGCGCTCGATGGAAGCGTGGGCGAGATAAGGGTTAACAGCACTTGCACCGTAACCGAGAAGCGTTGCGAAATGGTGCACTTCTCTGGGTTCGCCGGATTCAAGGATAAGAGACATTGCCGTACATTTCTTGGTCTGTACAAGGTGTCTGTGAACTGCGGAAACCGCAAGCAAAGAAGGCAGAGCCACGTGGTTTTCGTCCACTCCTCTGTCGCTAAGGATCAGAATATTGGCGCCGTCCTTGTAAGCCCTGTCGACCTCTACGAATAAGTGGTCAAGAACGCGCTCAATAGGGGTTTTCTTGTAATAGATGATGGGAACCTTTACAACCTTGAAGCCTTCCTTTTTCATGGATTCGATCTTAAGAAGGTCAAGATCTGCAAGGATCGGGTTACGGATCTTAAGTACCCTGCAGTTTTCGGGTGTTTCCGAAAGAAGATTACCGTTCTTTCCAACATAAACTGTAGTGGAAGTAACTATCTTCTCACGAAGGGCATCGATGGGGGGATTTGTAACCTGTGCAAAAAGCTGCTTGAAATAATCAAACAGAGGGCGATACTGCCCCGAAAGCACCGCAAGAGGCGTATCAACACCCATTGCACCGATATGCTCGGTACCGTTAAGTGCCATGGTAAGGATCTCTTCCGAATACTCCTCGTAGGTGTATCCGAAGGCCTTCTGAAGCCTTAAGAAGGTGTCCTTTTCGTAGGCTACGGGCTTAACGTTCGGGATCTTTAATTCCTTTAAGGTTACGGTATTTGAATCAACCCACTCGCCGTAGGGCTCGCGTCTTGCGTATTTTTCTTTTACCTCATCGTCGGTGTAGACACGCTTCTCTTTCATGTCAACGAGAAGCATCTTACCGGGATGAAGGCGCTCTTTCTTAACTATGTGAGCTTCATCCACAGGAAGTACACCCACCTCCGAAGAAAGGATGAGTCTGTGATCGTCGGTTATATAATACCGGGAGGGTCTTAAGCCGTTGCGGTCAAGGATCGCCCCCATTACGTCCCCATCCGAAAACAGAATGGATGCAGGCCCGTCCCAGGGCTCGAGCATGGTTGAATAGTATTCGTAGAAATCTCGCAACTCTCCGGAGATGGTTTCATTGTGTTCCCAGGGCTCAGGGATCAGGATCATCGCAGCAAGAGGAAGCTCCATGCCGCTCATGACCATGAATTCAAGAGCATTATCGAGCATTGCGGAATCCGAGCCTTCCGATGAGATTACCGGCAGGATCCTGGTCATATCCGCATCAGAGAAGGCATTGGTATACATGGTCTCTTCTCTGGCAAGCATCTTATCAACGTTACCCTTGATTGTATTGATCTCGCCGTTATGAACAAGCATCCTGTAAGGATGTGCTCTGTACCATGAAGGATTGGTATTAGTAGAAAATCTGGAGTGAACCATAGCCACCGCAGATTCGTAGGTTTCGTCCTGAAGATCGGTGAAGAACGTCCTTAACTGACCCACAAGGAACATGCCCTTATAAATAATGGTTCGGCATGACAAAGAAACCACGTAGGTGTTGTTGTTACTTTGTTCAAACACGCGTCTTATAACATAGAGCTTTCGGTCAAATTCAAGGTCCGTACGGGCATCCTCGGGGCGTGCCACAAAGCCCTGCCATATCTCGGGGCAGCTCTTTAAAGCCTTGTCGCCAAGCACTTCGGGTGCATCGGGAACCTTACGCCAGGCAATGAACTCAAGACCTTCTTTTTCCACTATCACTTCGAACATCTTCTTAGCCTGTCTGAGACTTAACTCATCCTTAGGGAAAAAGAACATGCCAACGCCGTATTCACGCTCCTTCGGGAGCTTTACGCCCTCTTTCTTTAACTCATGGGCAAAGAACTTGTGAGGGATCTGGGTAAGGATACCGACGCCGTCACCAGTCTTTCCTTCAGCGTCCTTACCGGCACGGTGTTCAAGGTTTTCAACTATTCTGAGGGCATCGGTCACAACAGCATGGCTCTTACGGCCCTTAATGTCGATTATGGCGCCGATACCGCAGTTATCATGTTCAAAAGAAGGGTCATAGAGATTATTAACCTGTTCCATTACTACCTCCCGCTTGCTCCGTAATTCTTCAGCACTCTTGCCGAAGGATCGTTTACATTGCAGCCTTCCCAGTGTTTGTTAGGCATCCAGAAGTCCTTGATCATTTCAGCCTGTCCCGGATAATACTTTTCAAAGAGATCTCTGTAGAGTAAAGATTCCTTGGTAAAAGGACGTGCATAGTCATATTTCTTAACACCGCGCTCATATTCTTCATCCGTGTACTGTCTCTCCGCATAGGCTTTCAGGTAATCCACCATGGAATGACCTACGGCATCGGAGAATGCTGCTTTTTCACGCATCAGAATATCGTAAGGAAGGTAATCGCCCTCGAAAGCGTGACGGAGCAGATATTTACCTTTGTTGTAAACGTTCATCTTAAGCTTGGGATCGATGCTCATTACATAATCCACGAAATCAAGATCACCGAAAGGAACTCTTGCTTCCATGGAGTTTACGGATATGCAGCGGTCAGCACGAAGAACGTCGTACATGTAAAGCTCTCTTATGCGCTTTTCGGCTTCTTTCTGGAAACTCTCAGCATCGGGGGCAAAGTCCGTATACTTGTAACCGAAGAGCTCGTCTGATATCTCACCGGTCATAAGAACGCGGATATCAGTGTTTTCGTGAATGTATTTGCACACAAGATACATGCCTATGCTGGCACGAATGGTGGTGATATCAAAGGTTCCGAGAAGGTGTACCACATCGGGAAGAGCTCTTAACACATCATCGGCGGTAATGATAACTTCCGTGTGTTCACTTCCGATGTAATCAGCAACTTCTTTGGCATACTTTAAGTCGATGGCGTCGGTACTCATACCGATTGCAAAGGTTCTGATGGGTTTCTTTAAAATCCTTGCGGAAACTGCACAGACAAGGGATGAATCAAGTCCGCCGCTTAACAGAAATCCCAGAGGTGCATCCGCATCAAGTCGCTTTTCAATGCCCGCAGTCAGCTTTTCACGGATCTTTTCACATACCGTTTCAAGCTTGTCTTCGGAGTATTCTTTTACCTTGCTCATATCGCGATAGCAGATAAAGTTTCCGTCCACGTAATAATATCCGGGAGGGAAAGGATAAATCTTATCGCAAAGGTCCGTTAAGTTCTTGGCTTCGCTTGCAAATACGATTTCTTTTCCCCCGGTGTAGCCGTAAAACAAAGGTCTTATACCGATGGGATCTCTTGCAGCCACCAAGGACTTGCGTCTGTCATCATAAAGAACGAGGGCGTATTCCGCATCAAGCATTCTGAACATCTCTACTCCGTACTTTTCGTACATGGGAAGCAGGATCTCGCAGTCTGAATCGCTCTTAAATGTATATTTCTTCGAAAGTTCTTCCTTTATCTTTCGAAAGCCGTATATTTCACCGTTGCAAACAAGGTAATTTGCCCCGAGAGTAAAGGGCTGCATGCCTTCCGGCGTAAGGCCCATGATGGAAAGGCGCTGGAAACCCATGACTCCGCAGGGAATATCTTCTATTCTTTCCATATCGGGTCCGCGGGAAATGGTGCGGTCGATGTAGGGTTTAAGATCATCTTTGGTGAGGCTGTGGCCTTCGTAAGCAAATATGGAACACATTGGATTAGTCCTCTTTCTTTTTTATTTGAGTGCCGCTTCGATAAAACCTTTAAACAGGGGATGAGGTCTGTCGGGACGTGATTTAAACTCCGGATGAGCCTGGGTCGCAACAAAGAAGGGGTGGTCCTTAAGCTCAAGCATCTCTACGATCCGTCCGTCGGGTGATTCTCCCGAAAGAACCATTCCTTTTTCCGTAAGGAGGGTCCTGTAATCGTTGTTTACTTCGTATCTGTGTCTGTGACGCTCGGTAATATTCTCTTCACCGTAGAGTGCACGGGCCTTCGTGCCTTCCTTAAGCTTGCAGGGGTAAGAGCCAAGTCTTAAGGTTCCGCCCAGATTCTCAACTCCGTTCTGCTCGGGCATTAAATAAATAACGGGATCCGGGGTATTCTCATTAAACTCTGTACTGGAAGCTTCCTTAAGGCCGCATACATCCCTTGCAAACTCAACGATTGAAAGCTGCATTCCAAGGCAAAGGCCAAGGAACGGGATCTTATTCTCTCTTGCATATCTGATGGCTTCGATCTTACCTTCCGTACCTCTTGAACCGAAGCCGCCGGGAACCAGGATTCCCTGTACATCCGAAAGGATCGTTGCAGGATCGTTTTTCTCAAGATCTTCGGATTCGATCCATTTAATCAAAACTTCCGCAAGATTGTCTATACCTGCGTGTTTCAAAGCCTCTGCCACGCTTAAGTAAGCGTCGTGAAGCTCCACATATTTACCTACCAAAGCAACCTTAACATGCTTCTTTGGATTCTTTGCTTTGTCAACCATCTTGCGCCAGCCCTCAAGATCGGGTTCGGGACAGGGAATGTCGAGACATTCGCAAACCGATTCGGCAAGATGTTCTTTTTCCATCATGAGCGGAACCTCGTAAAGAGATTCGGCGTCAAGGTTCTGAAGTACATGTTCTTTCTTGACGTTACAGAAAAGTGCGATCTTCTCTTTCAGATGATCGTCAACGGGCATATCGGAGCGGCATACCAGAATGTCGGGCCAAAGACCCATGGACTGTAAGGACTTAACACTCATCTGGGTAGGCTTGGTCTTAAGTTCGCCCGAAGCCTTGATATAAGGGATAAGGGTTACGTGTACGATTATGGCGTTATTTCTGCCGATCTCTGCCTGAAACTGACGAATGGCTTCAAGGAAGGGCTGGCTTTCGATATCACCCACGGTACCGCCGACTTCAATAATGGATATTGTTTCTTCTTCCGGGGATTTGGCTTTATAGAAACGGTCTTTAATCTCATTGGTGATATGGGGGATGACCTGAACGGTGCCTCCGCCGTAGTCACCATGGCGTTCTTTGTTGAGTACCGACCAGTAGATCTTACCGGTGGTAACGTTGGAATTCTTATCAAGACTTTCGTTGATGAAACGCTCGTAATGCCCAAGATCAAGGTCTGTTTCCGTTCCGTCGTCCGTTACGAATACCTCACCGTGCTGGATAGGGTTCATGGTGCCGGGATCCACGTTGATATAGGGATCGAATTTCTGCATTGTAACGTGATAGCCCCTGGCTTTCAGCAGTCTTCCGAGACTTGCTGCGGTTATTCCCTTTCCGAGACCGGATACAACACCGCCCATAACAAATACGTATTTGACCATAAAGTAATACCTCCGAAGAATCGCATAAAAAGAGAGCGACAGAGACCCACGGATTTGATCCGCGACGTCTTTGTCGCTCTATAATGGTATTATTTTATACATGCTGTGATGGTTTGTCAAGAAGCATGTAGAAAATACACATTATTCTGTAAAGAGCGCTGTTGAATAATATCTGTCACCTGAATCGGGAAGGAGTGCAACAATGACCTTACCCTTGTTTTCGGGACGATTTGCCAGTGTGATGGCACCGTGAAGTGCTGCACCGGAAGAAATACCTACGGAGATACCTTCCTTCTTGGCAAGAAGCTTTGCTGCCGCAAAAGCATCCTCGTTCTTTGCGGCGAATACTTCGTCGTAAACCTTGGTATTAAGTACATCGGGAACAAATCCTGCACCGATACCCTGGATCTTGTGAGCGCCGGCTCTTCCTTCGGAAAGAACGGGTGAATCTGCGGGCTCAAGAGCTACGACCTTGATGTTGGGATTCTTTTCCTTAAGATACTCGCCGGTACCTGTAACAGTTCCGCCGGTACCTACGCCTGCGATGAAGATATCAACCTTACCGTCGGTATCGTTCCAGATCTCGGGACCTGTGGTAGCCTTGTGAACTGCAGGATTTGCGGGGTTAACGAACTGGCCGGGGATAAAGCCGCCGGGGATCTCCTTGGCAAGTTCTTCTGCCTTGGCGATGGCACCCTTCATTCCCTTTGCACCTTCTGTAAGTACAAGCTCGGCACCGTATGCCTTTAAGATGTTTCTTCTTTCAACGCTCATGGTCTCGGGCATTGTAAGAATGATACGATATCCCTTGGCTGCCGCGATACTTGCAAGACCGATACCGGTGTTACCGCTGGTAGGCTCGATGATTACCGATCCTTCTTTTAAAAGGCCCTTTGCTTCGGCGTCCTCGATCATTGCCTTGGCGATACGGTCCTTAACGCTTCCTGCGGGGTTAAAATACTCAAGTTTAACAAGGATGGTTGCTTCCAGTCCAAGTTCTTTTTCAATGTTGGTAACCTCAACAAGAGGGGTGTTACCGATGAGGCCAAGTGTACCTTTGTAGATGTTTGCCATGTTAATGTCTCCTTTTTACTTTGTGTGGAATTAAGATCATTATATCATATCGCGCTGAATCCGTTCTCAAGATCCGCGATAATATAATCAATATGTTCCGTACCGATGGAAAGACGGATGGTGTTCTCGTTGATGCCCTGATCCCTGAGTTCCTCCTCGGAAAGCTGTGAGTGAGTGGTTGATGCGGGATGGATAACAAGGCTCTTAACGTCGGCAACGTTGGCAAGAAGTGAGAAGATCTTAAGGTTATCGATGAATTTCCATGCTTCTTCTCTTCCGCCCTTTACTTCGAAGGTAAAGATGGATGCGCCGCCGTTGGGGAAGTACTTAGTGTACAGTGCATGATCGGGATGATCGGGTAAAGAAGGATGGTTAACCTTGTTTACCTTGGGATGGTTCTCAAGGAATTCAACAACCTTCTTTGTGTTCTCCGCATGTCTGTCAAGTCTTAAGGAAAGAGTCTCAACACCCTGTAAAAGAAGGAATGCGTTGAAGGGTGAGATCGTTGCGCCGGTGTCACGAAGCAGGATCGCACGGATATAGGTTACAAATGCAGCGGGGCCTACGGCATCGTAGAAAGAAACTCCGTGATAGCTGGGGTTGGGATCTGCAATGTTGGGATACTTGCCGCTTGCTTTCCAGTTAAACTTGCCGGATTCAACGATGATACCGCCAAGGGTGGTGCCGTGTCCGCCGATAAACTTGGTGGCGGAATGAACTACGATATCTGCGCCGTGCTCGATGGGACGGATAAGATAAGGGGTACCGAAGGTATTGTCGATAACAAGTGGAAGACCGTGCTTGTGAGCAATCTCTGCGATAGCGTCAATGTCCGGGATATCACTGTTGGGATTTCCGAGAGTCTCAAGGTAGATGGCTCTGGTGTTATCCTTGATGGCGCCCTCGACTTCGGCAAGGTTATGAGCATCAACGAAGGTTGTCTCAATACCGTACTGAGGAAGTGTGTGTGAAAGAAGGTTGTATGATCCGCCGTAGATTGTCTTCTGTGCTACGATGTGCCCGCCGTTTGCCGCAAGCGCTTCAATGGTATAAGTAATGGCTGCTGCGCCGCTTGCAAGAGCAAGTGCTGCACTGCCGCCCTCTAATGCTGCAAGTCTCTTTTCAAGAACGTCCTGTGTGGTGTTGGTAAGTCTTCCGTAGATGTTACCTGCATCCGCAAGTCCGAAACGATCGGCTGCGTGCTTTGCGTTATGGAATACGTAAGAGGTGGTCTGATAGATCGGAACTGCTCTTGAATCCGTAGCGGGATCTGCCTGTTCCTGTCCAACGTGTAACTGTAAGGTTTCGAATCTGTAGTTGCTCATGATATTATACTCCTTTTAATGTGTATTTGTTATTTGTGATAAGGAAAAAGAAAGCCCGAGGGCTCTTTGTATGCTCCCGGGCAGATGACTTACCACTTCGCTGTGTCAAACTTCAAGACTGTCTGTCAAGCACAGGAAATAATCCAGCCATAGTGATTGCCCGGGAGATCTGCATTCGACAGCACATAACGTAATGAATAAGATCGTTTCTGTTAATTGTCTTCATCTTCAATCTCCTTTCCCGTGTATTCTGACACTTTAATGCGTTGAAGCTTTGTGTTGAGTTTACTTTATCATTATTTACCTACTATGTCAATAGGTTATTTGAAAAAATTTGAACCGCCCTCTTTCGAAGGCGGTTCTGTGCATTATTCTACGTCCTGAAGGGCATCGAAATCTTCTTCACCCGTGCGGATCTTAACAACCTTGGATACGTTGTAAACAAAGATCTTGCCATCGCCGATGTGGCCGGTGTAAAGAGCTTTCTTTGCGGATTCGATCACGGAGTCTACAGGGATCTTGCTTACGACAACTTCAACCTTAACCTTAGGAAGCAAGGTAGCATCCACTTCGACACCTCTGTACATCTCGCCGGCGCC
>JAILHY010000018.1 GCA_024695575.1 Lachnospiraceae bacterium | reverse complement strand
CCTGAAAATGAAAGAGTAAGTTACGTTTATGAGAAAAAGTCAGTGGAATCAACCCCACTGACTATTTTTGTGCGCCTTGTATTGCTAAGAGAGTTAGCGCTTAAGCAGATGGAAACCTTATCTGCTGTAAGCGTGGAGGCAATCAAGAGTCTTCCGGGAGGTGAGTCGTAAACTAGATAGAAAAGTGGCGACTCATTCTTAAAAAAGCACGGCAGTTTAGGTGCCAAATAATTAAAAGATAATTGAAATCTGCTAAAAGAGAATTTATAATTCAATTAATAAAAATGTCGATACGGCAAAATATCTGAGGTTAGAATCCATTTTATCATGGGGCATGATAAGGCAATTCTTGATAAGTGCAGGTCCGGTACCGGAGCAGATTAAGGGCGGCCTGCCCGGCCTTGAAAAATGAAGAAAGGGATTACCAAAGAAAAACCTTACGGCGAATGATAGGATTAGGTGGCAGAAATGTACAAAGTGTATCTTGTAGATGATGACAACATCATACTGGAGGAGTTAGAAAACCGTGTTCCCTGGATGGAAAATGGTTTTGAAGTCGTAGGGCGATGCACCGATCCGAGGATGGCGATAGAGAATATGAGCAACTGTCTCCCGGACGTTTGCATCTGCGACCTTAGGATGCCGGAGATGGACGGCAACGAAATGATCAGGAGGAGCAGGCAAAAAGGGCTCACCTGTGAATTCGTAATGCTTTCCGCGTATGATGAATATGACGATGTGCGAACCTTTTTCAAACAGTCAGGCTATGACTATATCTTAAAGCCCATCAACAATGACGAGATCCGAATGATCCTTGAAAAGCTCTATGTGAAGATAAGCGCAAAACATCCGGAGGAGGGCCCGCAGCCGAGCACGGAGAATCCGACCTTTAATGACCTTCTGAAATATATCGACGAGCATTTTACCGAAAAGCTGACGCTCGAGCAGATCGCAGATAAATACGGTTTCAGCAAGAATTATGTATGCCAGCTTTTTAAGAAGTTCTTTGATACTACCTTCAGTATATATATCACAAAAAAGAGAATGATACGTGCCCAGGAATTGCTAACGGATAAGACCTTACCTGTAAAAGAGATCGCCTACGACCTGGGTTACGCGGACTACCATCATTTCTACAGGACCTTCAAAAACTATTATGGATATTCGCCAAAGGAAAACCGATAGACAGGATATGAGAATGAGAAAACGAATACGGGTCTTAACGGGGATAGTAAGCCTGATGTGTCTGTTTATCCTGTGTATAAGCGGCTGTAGCCCGAAAACCGGAGGAGAAAAGCTTTCTGTTGCAATCCCGGAGTCTGCACATGTTCAGGATCCCGAAAACAATTATTATATAAAATGGCTTGAGGAGCAAACGGGCTGCGAGCTTGACATTACTACCATCAGACAGAGTAACGGCAGCGTCTTTCTTGATGCGCTTTTTTCGTCAGACGCATATGTCGATATAGTGATGTTTGGAGAAGACTTTAAGATCGATCAGGAGGAGCTTTCGAAATATATATCTTCCGGAGACATATATGTAAACGGTGACAGGACATATTATGAAAATACCGGCAGCTCAAAAAGCGATGGCGTTGGGCAGGTCTTTTGGATAAATATGCGCTGGTTAAAGGCTCTTTCCCTGCCGATCCCTGAAACTGCAGATGACCTGAAAAACGTTCTTAAAGCCTTTAAGGAAATGGATCCCAACGGAAACGGGATAAAGGATGAGATACCTATGGCAGGGTCCTATGAGGAATACTCGTTATCACCCGTGGAATTCATATTAAACTCATATATCTATAACGATCCCTACCACTCAAGGTTCGGACTCGGAGAGAACTCGAACGTGCTAAATGCGGCAACGGACGAGTTCAGGGCCGGCATAGAGTATTGTCACGGATTATATGAAGAAGGGCTCCTGGATGACAGCATATGGGATGGAAACCTCAAACTGTTAACAGAGCTATGCAACAGTGACCTGGATATCATAGGAGCCTTTACGACCTCGTCCATATCTGACGTGATCTATCAGGGCAATCCCGAGATCCTTGCAAGATATATCCATGTTCCGCCACTTGAGGGCCCTAATGGGGAAAGGAACGCGTTATACATGCAGAAAACCCCGGAAATAGGTGCGATCATAACCGCAAGAAGCACAAGAAAAGCGCTCGCGAAAAAGCTGCTTTCACTGATGATGACACCGGAGGCTTCCCTTATCGCAAGGTACGGCGAAGAGGGTGTTGACTGGACCTATTCCGATGGAAGCGATGTCAGCGTATATGGCGGAGTTTCGACTGTTACCACCCTCAATTACATTTGGAATACCTCTCAGAATAAGCATCTGAACGGGATAGGACCGATGAAGGTCCCGGATGAATATCTGGAGGGCGTCACCTGGAACGGTGTGAACTCGGATTTTGAATATATCAACGGAAGAGCCTATATGAGCTATGAGGATCATTTGCCGAACGTAAAAGAGTTTCATCAATACGATGCGAAACTCTCCGGGTACATAGATACCACGCTTGAGGCTTTTATCCGCGGTAAAAAGGATATAGGGAGTGACGAAGAATGGAAAAGATATCTGGAAGGATTGTCGTACTGATATTTGTTATAGCCCTTGCGCTTGGAGGATGTGGGAATACGGCCGGTATAGAAACAGATAAAACAAAGGTCATAACAGATAACAGTACCCCGGAAGAATTATATGAAAGAGCGCTCAAGGAGGATACTCTGGTGGTCTATACCGTATCCACGAGGGCGGTCGATACCAAGGAAGCCTTTGAAAAAGCATATCCCGGCCTCTTTGTTGAAGTGCGGGATCTTAGAAGCCCAAATCTTATCGAAGAGGTGGAAAAGGGGAGCAGTAACGGCACGCCTGTCTGCGATGTTGTGATATGCAATGATAACAGCGGAGAGTTTAAATCACGCCTTGTTGATACCGGCATTGTGGTGGCCTTTTTGCCTGAAGATATAGGAAACCATATGGAGGAAGGCGCAGCAGACGGAATGGTGTCCTTCCTGAATGAGGCAGAGATTCTTTTTTATAGCACAAAAGAGCATACGGAATGTCCGATAGAAAACATCTGGGAGCTTACTGAGGAGAAGTACAAAGACAGGGTATATATGCCAAATCCCTTAAGAAGCTTTTCAACCTATGCGTTTTGCGCCTCCTCCCTTGACCATAGCACAGAATTTGAAGCTGCATACGAAGCATACGCCGGAGAAAAACTTAAGCTCGAAGGGGCTGAGAACGCAGCGGAGTATTTTTGGAAAAAGGTTTCCGAGAATATCATTTTTACCAACAGCTCGGATGAGGTCACAGAGGCCTTAAACGATGGGAAGGCTGACTTTGGGTGGTGTGTTTCAAGCAAGCTTCGCCTTGCGGATGTGGGATACAGCCTTGCACCGGCCTATAAGCTTATTCCCTTCTCAGGCTGCCGTACCTCCTATGCGGTGATGATGACAAAGGGATGTAAAAACGAGAATTCCGCAAAGCTTTTTATTCGCTTTCTTTTAGGAGAAAAAGACGGACAGGGCGCAGGCTTAAAGCCCTTTAGTACAGCAGGCACCTGGTCTGTCAGAGGAGATGTCCCGGACGGCAATGAGGTCCCGCTTTCCGACATCAGTCTGATCGCTCCCGATCAGCAAAGGCTTATCGATGAAAAAGAAAAAGTCGTTATGTTTTGGACGGATATTTTGAAAGGAAACCAATGAAGAAAGGACAGATTCTCAAAAACTTCATAGCAGCCATTGGGTTGCTTGGGATCATCCTTGTGCTTATCTGGACATTTTTCTATGTGCTGACAAGGTCTGTAATAGACAGGAATATATCAGAACAGACAAGGTCTTCCTCCGAAGCGATCCTGTACGGAATAGAAGAAGAACTTCTAATGCTGGAAAACAGTGCACTTGAGCTGGCCGCAAAAGGTGATATCATAGATATGCTGATGGAAGAAGATACGTATTCCTTTTACAGGAAAGGCGCCGTCCTCTCCGAAAAAAGCAGTATATTATCCGGATATATGCAGGAGAGTGAAAACGTAGTCGTGTTTGACGCAAACGGACGCTTTTTCAGACTCCGCGGAAAGCTGGATAATACAGCGTTGAATCGGATATATTATTCGATAAATGGGGAAAATGGCGGCGTTATCAGCATAAGTACGGGCGATCAGAATTACATAGGTACCTGTGAAGCTGTAAAAAACGGCCGGAAGATACTGGGCTACACGGTGCTCCTGTCTGACGAGGCTAAGATAGAGAGGATGCTTAAGACCTACAACCAGTCAGAGGATATAGGTGTGATCCTCTACTCCGGCGACAGAATCCTTTGTTCGGATAAGAACCCGGAGCCGGCCACTCTGGAAAACATAAGAAAGGAAGCTGCAGTTTATGAAAAAGAGGTTGGTTTATCCGGCTTCGGACTGCTACTCTATTCCTATGGGAAGGGCCTTGCAGGTGTGACCTCCTATTTCAGACTGGCACTTCCTGTAACGATCCTAATCCTTCTTGTTACTGTCGGTTTATTTGCATGGTATGTTAAAAACAAAATGGTGGAGCCCATAGAACTGATCAGAGAAAGAACGGAGAAATATCTGCTGAAAAAGCAGATAAATGCGCACTTTACCGTAAATACCCTGAATGTGATCAGAGCACTGGTCTACAAAGGCAACAAGCAGGAAGCTTCCGATACCTGCGATGAACTTGCAAGGCTTTTACGCTATGCCAATGCCGGGGATGATATGATTCTGCTTTCCGAGGAATTCTATACCTTGGAACAGTACCTGAAGATCATGTGCACCAGATATCAGGGAATGATCGATATCGAAATGGACGATGACGACTTTTATGAGGAACTCCTTGTTCCAAGAATGCTTTTACAGCCTATTGTGGAGAATGCGGTTACGCACGGTCTTGCCGGCAGCAAAGGTAAGATAAGCATATCTGCACAGGTCGCCGGGGAGGATCTTTTCATAAAGATCTCGGACAACGGGAAAGGTATGAGCAGGGAGAAGCTTAAAGAGGTCAAAAAAACGATTACCGATGCGGATAGCTTAGAGATCAATGAACCTAAAGAACTTCGCCATATTTCTCTTCAGAATATCGAAAGAAGGATAAAGACAGAGAGCGGTGATAAATACGGAATAGATATAGGATCAGAGCTCGGTAGGGGGACGGAAGTGACCGTTCATCTGCCGGTGATAAAAAAGGAATCAGAAATAGGGTAGGTTCCTAATATTTGACATATTTATCTTAATATTATACATCTTGATGCGCTTGATTATGAAGATAAACACTTTCGCCGCAGAAAGCAGGATTTAGAGGACCGGCTTTATCGTACGTATGATATAATAGAGGAAGTTGAGGATCTTCTTACCGATTGTACGATAAAATGAGCGGTAAAAGGAGGGAAAGAGGATGAAGGTAGGAATACTTGGTGCGGGATCCATTGCGGGAGTTGTATCCGGGACGCTGGAGCAGATGCCGGAGATTGGCTGTCACGCCGTGGCATCCAGAAATATTGACAAAGCGAAAGCATTTGCCAAGGAACACGGATATGCCAAAGCATACGGAAGCTATGAAGAAATGCTGGAGGACCCGGAGGTTGAGCTTGTATACGTGGCAACGCCTCACTCACATCATTTCGAGCATATGAAGCTTTGTATAGAGCACGGAAAGCCTGCCCTCTGCGAGAAGGCTTTCTGCGAGAATGCCAGGCAGGCAAGGGAGATAATGCGACTTTCCCGTGAAAAGAAAGTGTACGTATCCGAAGCGATCTGGCCGCGGTATATGCCTTCCAGAAAGATCATCAACGATGCGCTTTCAAGCGGCATCATCGGAAAGGTTTACACCCTTACGGCCAATCTTTCCTATCCCATATCTCACGTGGAGCGGATCCTTCGTCCCGAACTTGCCGGCGGAGCACTCCTTGATATCGGAGTTTACGGGATCAACTTTATGCTGATGCATTTTGGCGAAGATATTGACAGGATCGAGTCTTCCGTACGTTTTACGGATACGGGAGTGGATGCGGATGAAAGCATCACAGTATTTTATAAGGATGGACGGATGGCGGTCCTGACTCACAGTATTTATCCAAGATCTGACCGTAAGGGAATATTCCACGGCGATAAGGGATATATGGTTATTGAGAACATCAATAATCCGTCCGAGATCAACATTTATGATACATCAGACAAACTGATAGAGCATATAGATGTGCCGCATCAGATAAGCGGCTACGAATATGAATTCAGGGAGAGCATAGACAGGATCAGTGGCGGATTTACGGAAAGTTTGTCCATGCCCCTGGAGGAATCTGTAAAGATGCTTGAGATCATGGATAGCGTCAGACAACAATGGAATAAAGAGTAAAGAATCTGTACATACACAGATAACAGGAATGACGAGTTTTTGCTTTTACATAAAAGGAGAAAAAAGCAATGGCAAAAGAAAGTGCGGATATAGCGATCCTTGCTGCAGACAGAGAGAAAACCATAGTCACCACCAGTATTATAGGAATAATCACCAATCTGTTACTTGTTGGATTTAAAGCCTTTGTAGGGCTCATGTCCAACTCCATAGCCGTGATATTGGACGCGGTAAACAATTTATCGGACGCCCTTTCATCCGTTGTTACCATCATCGGAGCCAAGCTTGGAGCCAAGCAGCCTGACAAGAAGCATCCCCTGGGATACGGAAGGATCGAGTATTTAAGTTCCATGATGGTCGCAGCTCTCGTTCTTTATGCAGGACTTACTTCGCTGGTTGAGTCGGTTAAGAAGATCATTCATCCGGAAGCTGCGGATTACAGCACCGTTTCTCTTGTTATCATTTCCGTAGCCATAGCCGTAAAGCTTGTCCTTGGGTTATACGTTAAAGGACAGGGAAAGAAAGTCAATTCCGGCGCACTTTCCGCTTCGGGTTCGGATGCTTTGTTTGACGCGGTTCTTTCTTTTTCCGTGCTGGTATCGGCTGTAGTTTATCTGATATGGGGCCTGTCACTGGAAGCCTACGTGGGTGCTGTGATCGCTGGATTCATATTAAAAGCCGGCGTAGAGATGATGACGGACACGTTAAACGATATCATCGGAAAGCGCGAAGATGCGGATCTTACAGGTGAACTTAAGGCCATAATATGTGAGGAAGAGTCGGTCCTTGGCGCTTATGACATTACCTTGTTTAATTACGGACCCAACAGGAATTACGGTTCGGTGCATGTAGAGCTGCCTGACACCATGAGCGTGGATGAGGTTGACAGGATCACTCGGAAGATCCAGACCGATGTTTTCCGTAAGACTGGAGTCATTCTCACGGGAGTCGGAGTCTATTCCTTCAATACTTCGGATGATGACGCCGCAATGATGCGAAACGCGATACAGAAAGCCGTTCTTTCCCATGACTGGGCGCTTCAGCTCCACGGCTTCTATGCTGACATGGAAAAGAAAGCTCTCAGATTTGACGTAGTCTTAAGCTTCGATGTAGACAAGAAGGAAGCAATAGAAACATTGAATCGGGAGATCGGCGGTATGTATCCTGATTTTGAACTTTCCATAGTTCCCGATGTGGATGTGGCTGATTAGAAAAATTAGTGTTGACATTAACGCTTTACCATGATAAAGTAAAGCAAATCAAATAAATAAACCGTTGAAGCGGAGATAACGGTAGTTATGCCTATACAGAGAGCCTGCGGTGCTGAGATGCAGGCAAGAAACAGATTATCAAATGGACCGCGGAGGGCGCAGTCAAACGGATAGTTCCGGAGTATTCTGCGACGTGTGGCTTACGTCAGTAGCCGGGGATATGCTTGTATCCTGCTAAGAGCACGATTGATCGTGAATTCAAGGTGGCACCGCGGATAGTATATTATTCGTCCTTGACAGAGGTTTCTTTGTCAAGGACGTTTTTTTGTGTGAAAAGGAGAACAACATGAACATCTTTCCTACTTCTTCGGAAGTCTTAAAGATCGCTGATACCGGGCAATATGACGTGCTGCCTGTGAGTACGGAAATCCTTTCTGACTTCATTACCCCTATTGAAGCAATGAAGATCCTGAAAAACGTGTCTACCCACTGCTACATGCTTGAATCCGCACAGGCAAGCGAGACCTGGGGGCGTTACACCTTCTTAGGTTACGATCCCAAGCTTTCGATCACATGTGTGGACGGGAAGTTAAAGGCGGGTAACGTCACTGTGGAAACGGATGATCCCTCCGGTTATTTAAGGCAGATACTTAAGGAATACAGGAGCCCCCGCTTTGATTATCTTCCTTCTTTTACAGGGGGCCTCGTAGGGTATTTCTCCTACGATTATCTTGGCTACAGCGAACCTACGGTACGAAGGGAAACGGAGGATACGGAGAACTTCAAGGACGTGGACCTCATGCTTTTTGACAAGGTCATAGCCTTTGATAACCTCAAACAGAAGATAATCCTCATCGTCAACATGTCCCTTAAGGAGCCGGAAACCGGATACAACAAGGCGGTACTTGAACTTAAGCAGCTGGCAGATCTTCTAAGACACGGCCAAAAGAAAGAAGAGCCCGGCGGAAAACTTCTGGGTGAAGTAACACCTCTCTTTAACAAAGAAGAGTTCTGTGCCATGGTTGAAAGAGCAAAGCATCACATTCACGAGGGAGATATCTTCCAAATAGTCCTTTCAAACAGATTAAGCGCTCCCTTTGAAGGAAGCCTCTTTAATACCTACAGGGTGCTTAGGACAATTAATCCTTCACCATATATGTTTTATTTCTCCGGGACGGATGTGGAGGTTGCGGGAGCATCGCCCGAGACCTTGGTCAAACTTGAAAACGGCGTGCTTCACACCTTTCCGCTTGCGGGTACGAGGCCCAGGGGCAAGACCGAAGAGGAAGACAAGGCCCTTGAAGCAGAGCTTTTGGCAGATGAAAAAGAACTTGCGGAGCACAACATGCTGGTGGATCTTGGACGAAACGACCTTGGCAGGATCAGCCGGTTTGGAACCGTTCAGGTGGAGAAACTTCATTCCATCGAGCGTTTTTCCCATGTAATGCACATAGGCTCCACCGTAAGGGGTGAGATCAGAGAAGGAAAAGACGCTCTGGATGCTATCGAAGCGGTACTTCCCGCAGGAACACTTTCGGGAGCACCCAAGATAAGAGCGTGTCAGCTTATAGGAGAACTTGAGAACAATAAACGCGGCATTTACGGCGGTGCCATCGGTTACATAGACTTTACGGGAAACATGGATACCTGCATCGCCATCCGCATAGCATACAAGAAAAACAACAAGGTGTTTGTAAGGAGCGGCGCAGGCATCGTGGCTGATTCGGTTCCGGAAAAAGAATACGAAGAATGCCTTAACAAGGCAAAAGCATCCCTTAAAGCACTGAATTTGGCTCAGGAGGAGGAACCATCATGGCGCAGACATGATTTTTCTTGTTCCGACGACCTGCCCCCGACTGCTTTTGAGGGGGCCATTCCAAAGGAGGAGTTATGATACTGCTTATAGACAATTACGACAGTTTCAGTTACAACCTTTTCCAGCTGGTGGGAGATATCAATCCGGACATAAGAGTCATCAGAAACGACGAGATGACGGTGGATGAGATAAGAGCGCTTAAGCCTGAACGGATCATTCTTTCTCCGGGCCCGGGGCGTCCCGAGGATGCGGGAGTCATCATGGAGGTCGCAAAGACTCTTTCGAAAGAAATTCCCACACTTGGTGTGTGCCTCGGACATCAGGCAATCTGTGCGGCTTACGGAGCAACCGTAACCTATGCAAAGCAGCTCATGCACGGCAAACAGTCGGACGTAAGGTTTGACAAGGGCTCAAAACTCTTTAAAGCCTGCCCCGACGTAGCCAAGGTTGCAAGGTATCATTCCCTTGCGGCAGCCGAAGATACCATTCCGGAGGAACTTAAGGTAATAGCAAGAACAACCGATGGAGAGGTCATGGCTGTTGAACACAGGGACTATCCCATATACGGAGTTCAGTTCCACCCCGAATCAATAATGACGCCCAACGGCAAACAGATGCTCATTAATTTCATAAAGGAGATTTGATCATGATAAGAGAAGCCATTGTAAAGATAGTAAATAAAGAAGACCTTACTTATGACGAAGCCTATGCGGTAATGAACGAGATCATGGGCGGCGAAACGACACCTACCCAGAACGCTGCATTTCTTGCGGCCCTTTCCACCAAGAGCGCAAGAGCGGAGACAACCGATGAGATAGCAGGCTGTGCCGCAGCCATGAGAGATCATGCCACAAAAGTTGATACGGGCATGGATATCTTTGAAATAGTGGGAACCGGCGGTGACGGAGCCCACAGCTTCAATATCTCAACCACTTCAGCATTGGTAGCTGCAGCAGGCGGCATGAAGGTTGCCAAACACGGTAACCGCGCAGCTTCTTCAAAGTGCGGAACCGCTGACTGCCTTGAGGCTCTTGGTGTTAACATTCAGCAAAGCCCCGAGCGTTGTGTGGAACTTTTAAAAGAAGCAGGGATGTGTTTCTTTTTCGCACAGAAATACCATACGTCTATGAAATATGTAGGTCCCATCCGTAAGGAACTGGGCTTCAGGACCGTGTTCAATATCCTTGGGCCCCTTACCAATCCGGGATCACCTAAGATGCAGCTTCTTGGCGTATATGATGACTATCTTGTAGAGCCCCTTGCACAGGTTCTTGTAAGCCTCGGTGTTACCCGCGGCATGGTGGTATACGGAATGGACAAGCTTGACGAGATCTCCATGAGCGCACCCACCAAGGTTTGCGAGATTAGAGACGGCTGGTACAAGACCTACATGATACGCCCCGAGGACTTTGGCTTTGAAAGCTGCACAAAGGAAGATCTTAAGGGCGGTACACCCGAAGAAAACGCCAAGATCACACTTGCCATCCTTAACGGAGAAAAGGGTCATAAGAGAAACGCCGTGCTTCTTAATTCGGGAGCGTCTCTCTACATAGGAGGCAAGGCAGATTCCATGGAAGAGGGTGTCAAGCTTGCGGCTTCCATCATCGATTCCGGCAAGGCTCTTGAGACTCTTAATAAACTGATTGAAGTCAGCAACCGTCCGGAGGAAGCTTAATGACTATCCTTGATAAACTGGCAGAGCACGCTAAGGAACGGACCGAAGAACGGAAGAAGGAAGTTTCGGCAGCAGAAATGAAGGCAAAGGCCGAAGCACTTCCCGTGGGAGATTATCCTTTTGAGAAGGCGCTTCGCAGGGAAGATATTTCTTTTATCTGCGAATGCAAAAAAGCCTCACCCTCAAAGGGGCTCATCGCACCGGACTTTCCTTACCTTGATATAGCCATGGAGTACGAAAAAGCGGGAGCGGATGCCATATCGGTTCTTACGGAGCCAAAGTGGTTTCTTGGAAGCGATGAATATCTTTCAAAGATAGCCTCCAAGGTTTCTGTTCCCTGCCTTCGAAAGGATTTTACGGTAGATGAGTACATGATCTACGAAGCGAAGGTTCTGGGGGCTTCCGCCGTACTCATTATCTGTTCCATACTTGACGACGTTAAGTTACGTGATTATCTTGCTTTGAGCAATACTCTCGGCTTATCGGCCCTGGTTGAGACCCATGATGAGGAAGAAGTTACCAGGGCACTTAAGGCAGGAGCGAGGATAATCGGAGTAAACAACAGAAATCTTAAGGACTTCACGGTAGATACGGATAACAGCAAGAGACTGAGAAACCTTATTCCAAAAGAAGTTCTTTTCGTATCGGAAAGCGGAGTAAGCAGTGCTTCGGATGTGGAAGCGCTGAGAGCCATGGGGGCAGATGCGGTCCTTGTGGGCGAAGTACTGATGAGAGCAAGCGATAAAAAAGCAAAACTTCGGGAATTGAAGGGGCTTATATGACAAAGATAAAGTTTTGCGGCCTGTCGCGGCCCTGTGATATCGAAGCGGCAAACATACTCGAGCCGGATTACATAGGATTTGTTTTTGCAAAAGGAAGCAAACGCTATGTTACCGTAGAAAAAGCCATGGAACTTAAGCGGCTGTTAAAGCCGGAAATCCGGGCCGTGGGTGTTTTTGTCGATGCGCCCATGGAGGAAGTACTTAGACTTCTTTCCGAAAAGGTGATCGACTGTGCCCAGCTTCACGGAAACGAAAGCGATGAATACGTGATAAGGCTTAAGGAACTGTCGGGAAAACCCGTGATCAAGGCCTTTAAGATCAAGACACAAGAGGATCTTTCGAACGCATTACAGTCCTCCGCAGAGCACATTCTTCTTGATGCGGGGGCAGGAACGGGAACGGTCTTTGACTGGAGAATGCTTAAAGGATTTGAAAGACCTTTCTTTCTGGCGGGGGGAATTGATCCCATGAACGCAGAAGATGCAGTGAAAGCGGTGAGGCCCTACGCTCTGGACGTAAGTTCGGGAATAGAAACGGATGGCTTTAAGGACAGGATCAAAATGGTGGCCTTTAAGGCAGCAGTAAAAAGAGGAGACGAACAATGACCAATTCAAAGGGACGATTTGGCATACACGGCGGACAGTATATTCCGGAAACATTGATGAATGCCGTGATCGAACTTGAGGAAGCATATAACAGGTATAAAAACGACCCTGAGTTTAACAGGGAGCTTGAAGAACTGTTTAACGAATATGCGGGCAGACCTTCAAGACTTTACTACGCCCGCAAGATGACCGAGGATCTTAAGGGTGCAAAGATTTATTTAAAACGTGAAGATCTTAACCATACCGGTGCCCATAAGATTAACAACGTGCTTGGACAGGCACTTCTTGCAAAGAAAATGGGAAAGACACGCCTTATTGCTGAGACAGGTGCGGGACAGCACGGTGTTGCCACAGCTACGGCAGCAGCCCTTATGGGGATGGAGTGCGTGGTGTTCATGGGTGAAGAGGACACCAAGAGGCAGGCACTTAACGTATACAGGATGCGGCTCCTGGGAGCTACGGTCATTCCCGTGAAAACCGGAACGGCAACCTTAAAGGACGCGGTTTCCGAGGCTATGCGCGAATGGACTTCAAGGATTGCGGATACCCACTATTGCCTTGGTTCCGTAATGGGACCCCATCCTTTTCCTACTATAGTAAGAGACTTTCAGGCGGTTATCTCCAAGGAGATCAAGAGCCAGATCCTTGAAAAAGAAGGAAGACTCCCCGATGCGGTCATTGCCTGCGTGGGCGGCGGTTCAAACGCCATCGGAAGCTTCTATAATTTCATTGAAGATAAGGACGTAAGGCTTATTGGATGTGAAGCGGCCGGCCGCGGTATCGATACCTTCGAGACCGCAGCTACGGTAAATACCGGAAGAGTAGGCATCTTCCACGGCATGAAATCTTACTTTTGCCAGGACGAATACGGACAGATCGCTCCGGTTTACTCGATCTCCGCGGGACTTGATTATCCGGGAGTTGGTCCTGAACACGCTTACCTTCACGACATAGGAAGGGCGGAGTATGTACCGGTAACAGACGACGAAGCAGTCAATGCTTTTGAATATCTTGCTAAGACCGAAGGCATAATACCCGCCATCGAGTCGGCACACGCGGTGGCTTACGCCATGAAGATAGCTCCTGCAATGGATAAGGACAAGATCATAGTAATAACTGTTTCCGGTCGCGGAGACAAGGACTGCGCAGCCATCGCAAGATACAGAGGGGAGGACATCCATGAGTAAGATTAAAGAGGCTTTTGCCAAAGGAAAAGCATTCATTCCCTTTATAACCTGCGGAGATCCTGATCTTGAAACCACCAAGGCGGTAGTGAGAGAAGCGGTACGTAACGGCGCCGATCTAATCGAACTTGGAATTCCTTTTTCCGATCCCACGGCGGAAGGCCCTGTGATCCAGGGAGCAAACTTAAGAGCTCTTACCGGTGGCGTAACGACGGATAAGATCTTCGATCTTGTCAGGGACCTTCGTAAGGACGTCACGATTCCCATGGTATTTATGACTTACGCCAATGTTGTTTTTTCTTACGGAACAGAGCGTTTTCTTTCTACCTGTAAGGAAATCGGCATGGACGGACTGATACTTCCGGACCTTCCCTTTGAGGAAAAGGATGAGTTTCAGCCCCTTTGCAGTAAATACGGGGTGGATCTTATTTCCCTGATAGCACCTACTTCCGAAAACCGCATCGCCATGATCGCAAAAGAAGCGGAAGGCTTTATATACGTTGTTTCAAGTCTCGGGGTAACGGGAATGCGAAGTGAGATAAAGACAGACCTTGACTCAATCGTGAAGGTGATAAGAGAAAATACCAATGTCCCCTGTGCCATAGGATTTGGAATATCAACCCCGGAGCAGGCAGCCAAAATGGCAGGAATATCAGACGGAGCCATTGTGGGATCTGCGATAATAAAGATCCTTGAAAAATACGGTAAGGACGCTGCTCCCCACGTTGGTGAGTATGTTAGATCAATAAAAGAAGCGCTTTAATAATTTACGGTGATGACATTATTGAATTAAGAGTGTAGAATCTTATTTAGTAATGTCATCATTTTTGTAAAAGGGGAAGAAATGGACGAACTTAACAAACAGCGGGAGGAGATATCCCGTATCGACAAAGAAATGGCGGCTCTTTTCGAAGCACGTATGGATGCTGCGGGAAAGATCGCGGAATACAAGATGGAAAGAGCGCTTCCCATCAAGGATAAGGCAAGAGAGGAAGATCTCATCAATGCTAACCGAAGCCTTATCGCCAATCCGGACTATGAAGGCTATTATGCGGAATTCCTTCGCAACATGATTGATATTTCCTGCAGATATCAGGAAAAACTCATGTCCGGCATGAAGGTAGCCTACAGCGGCGTGGAAGGAGCCTTTGCTTACATAGCTGCCAAGACCATGTTTCCCACAAGCACTCTTGTTTGTAAGAATGATTTTAACGAAGCATACAGGAGCGCAGAGCTTGGGGACTGTGACTGCGTTGTCCTTCCCATAGAGAACAGCTACGCCGGCGAAGTAGGGGCGGTACTTGACCTTGCTTTTTCAGGAAGTCTCCACGTAAATCAGGTAATAGAGCTTCCCGTAAGGCACTGCCTGCTTGGAACCCCCGACAGTACCATGGATGGTGTCACAACGGTAATAAGCCATCCGCAGGCCCTGGTTCAGTGTTCCGAATACATTTCAAATCACGGCTTTGTCACCAGGGAATTCGGTAATACCGCACTTGCAGCCAAACTGGTAAAAGAATCCGGAGATCCAACCCTTGCGGCCATCGCATCCAGGGAAACCGCGGATATCATGGGACTTAAGGTGCTTGATTCAAAGATCCAGGACAGCGGTATCAATACTACCAGATTTGCTGCTTTTTCCAATACTTCGGCAGAAAGAAAGGGTGCAGGAATAGAGGAAAACTTCATCCTCATGTTCACGGTCAAGGACGTGGCCGGTGCTCTTGCAAAGACCCTTAACATCATAGGCGCCTACGGTTACAACATGAAGAGTCTTAGGAGCCGTCCCATGAAGGATTCTTTGTGGAACTACTATTTCTTTATGGAAGCTGAGGGTAATATCAATACCCAGAACGGTAAGGATATGATGAAGCAGCTTTCCACCATCTGCCCGGGACTTAAGGTCCTTGGCACCTATCGCACCGCCAGGGCATGATGACAAAATTTGAGAATTGTTATGACGTTTTTCGATATTGCCATCTTTTTACTTTGGTGGTAGTATTTACCATAGTTTTGTTATAAGAGGTTTTTATGGATTTTTTACTCGCTTTGTGGGGAAACACCATTCTTGTGAGCGCAGCTTTCGGATGGTGCAGCGCGCAGATAATCAAGACAATTCTGCACGCTATTATCAGTAAGGCTTTCAATGCGGAAAGACTTGTGGGGGCAGGAGGAATGCCGAGTTCACATTCCGCAACGGTCTGTGCACTTTCAACCAGTGCGATACTGGTTTACGGCGTCGGAAGCCCCGTTTTTGCGGTTTGTGCCATTCTTGCTTTTATATGCATGTACGATGCAATGGGTGTAAGGCGTGAAACCGGCAACCAGGCGCAGGTCATCAACAAGATGATTGAGTCATTCCAGAGAATGAGCGACGAGACCATGTCAGACGAAGAGAAGCTCAAGGAATTCATAGGTCACACACCGCTTCAGGTATTGGTTGGAGCAATCCTTGGTATCATTGTTGCGCTCCTTGTCTGCGGGTTACGCGGAATTGCTTTTACTTATTAAATATGTAAGGTTTATCAGATGAAAAAAAGGCTTTTAATATTATTGCTTGCAGGAGCTTTGGTTGTTTCCGGCTGCGGAAAGACTACAGGCTCAAACGAACCTTCTTCCGGTACGGAGGATAATGAACCGGTTTCTTCTTCACAGACTTCGGTTTCTACACAGACCTCCGTTTCGACGGTATCGGCATCCGTGGTGGAACCCGAACCGGAGCCCGAGCCTGAGAAGAAGCTTGAAACCATCACCTTCGGATCATACGAACAGGATAACAACCCGGAGAACGGCCCTGAGCCCATTGAGTGGATCGTTTTAGCGGAAGACGGAGACAGAAAGCTTGTCATAAGCAGTAAGATCCTGGATTGTGTTCCTTTTAACAAAGGCTTTGCAGGGTGTACATGGGAAGATTCAAGCATCCGCAAGTTTCTAAATGATGAATTTTATAACAGTGCTTTTACGGCTGAGGAGCAGGCCAAGATCCTGCTTTCAAGTATTCCGACCGTGGAACCGAAGGTTTATATCGAGGAGAAAAAGGCTGAAATCCTTGCCGATATGGCAGCTTCGGAAGATGCAAGCGGTAATCAGACAACAATTGACGAAAGCACCGTTGAGATACCGTCTACCGAGGACCGCGTATTTCTTTTAAGTGATTTTGAGGTCAGAGAGTATTTAAAAGACGCTGAGGACATCAAAGGCGATGAGGCCTTCGCGTATGTTTCACCCTATGCCCAGGCAGGAGGCGTCTACACTCTTTCAAAGGATAACTACGAGCTCTTTAAGCTCAAGGATAAAGGCTCCGAGGAATTGATCGGAGCAGGCTGGTGGTGGTTACGATCAACAGGCGCCACCGATGCCAAAGCTATGGATGTTTCATCCACGGGCGAAATAAGGGTCAACGGTCATGACACCGGGGAGTGCCATGATGGTATAAGACCGACTCTTTGGATTGGAAACGGCTCTTCGGAGTAGGATTTCCGGACTGTTTGTGAAACAACCTTGTGTGTATGAGGAGATATATGATGTCAGAGCAAAAGAATTCTTTTCCGATGACAAAACTTCAGTGGCTCTGGTCCAATATGAAAGGGACCAGAGTGCTCTTTGTTTTTGCCATAATTGGGACCCTGCTGTACAACGTTTTGCAGCTTACGGTCCCTTATTTTAGTTCGCAGATCGTGGATACATTCCTGACCGGCGAGAATGCCAGAGAAAACCTGGCGGAGCACCCGGATCTGTTTTACCGGATGATAATTTTGATGATACTTGTGACTGTTGTGAGAGTCATAATCGTATATCTTGACTGCATGGCCTACGAGTATTCATCCCAGAAGACTCTCTACAGGATCAGAAATTTCCTGTATGACAAGATCCAGCGTCAGGATATGAAATTCTATTCAACCTACAGGACCGGTGACCTCATGACAAGAGTGACCGGTGACCTTGATGCCGTAAGACACATGGTTGCATGGGTTTCAAGGATGATCCTTGAATCATTCTCACTTTACATTGCAGCTGCAGTGTACCTCTTTGTCATGAACTGGAAGCTTGCGCTTTCCATCATGATCCTGTCTCCCGTTATATTTATCATCATCATCAAGTTCAGGGCGGATGTGGCACCCAGGCACAAAATGCTTCGTGAAAAGCTTGCAAACATGAACACCTACGCCCAGGAGAATATATCAGGTAACCGCGTGGTCAAGGCTTTTGCCAGAGAAGATTACGAAATCGAAAAGTTTGACAGCGCCAACACGGATTTCAGGGACACCAACAAATCAACGCAGAGAACATGGATCAGATACTATCCCTACATTGAAAGCTGCGCAAACCTTCTTGCGGTAGTATTACTGCTTGTGGGCGGTATATTCCTTATTAACGGAAGCCTTTCAATGGGCGAATACGTTGCTTTTTCAGGTCTTATCTGGGCCGTAGCTAACCCCATGAGACAGCTTGGTGGTATTATGAACGAATTCCAGAGATTCTCCGCCGCATCAGCCAAGGTTATGGAAATCTATTATTCAGAGGCAGAGATCGTTGACAAAGAAGACGCGGTTTCACATCCCGGCCCCTTCGAAGGAAAGATCGAATTCAAGCACGTTTCCTTCATGTATTCTGACGGTAAGCTTCCGGTACTCAGAGATGTTTCTTTTGTGGCTGAACCGGGACAGACCGTGGCCATCATGGGTGAAACGGGATGCGGCAAGACTTCCCTCATACATTTGATCCCCAGATTTTACGAACCCACTGAGGGTGAGGTACTGATAGACGGGGTGAACGTTAAGGATTACAAGCTTCACGAGTTAAGAAAGAACATAGGTCTTGCTACCCAGGACGTGCTTCTTTATTCCGATACCATCGAAGGAAATATCGCTTACGGCGATTCTCATCTGACGCCGGAGCGGGTTGTTAAGTTTGCAAGATATGCTTCCGCCAATGACTTTGTTCAGAAGATGCCGGAAGGTTACGATACCATAGTCGGTGAGAGAGGCGTAGGCCTTTCGGGCGGTCAGAAACAGCGTATTTCCCTGGCCAGGGCCCTTGCGGTTGAGCCTTCCATTCTGATCCTTGACGATACCACCTCCGCGGTTGACATGGAAACGGAAAAAGAAATTCAGCATTCCCTGAGAGAACTTGATTTCAAGTGTACCAAGATAATCATTGCCCAGCGTATTTCAACCACCAAATTTGCGGACAAGATCCTTGTTCTTCAGAACGGACGCATTACAGAGAGCGGTACCCACGAGGAACTGATCGCAAAGGGCGGCTACTACAGCGAGCTTGTTAAACTCCAGATAGGCGAAGGAGGTGACAGATAATGGCTGAGAATAAAGAAAACAAACAGAAAAATACCTACCGTGAGGACGAGGCCTACGAAGATAATTTTGACATACGACACCTTCTTTTGGCCGGAGCCTATATCAAAAAGTACATAAAGTACATGATCACGGCCATTATATTCAGTGCCATTGCCGGGATCACCTCACTGGCGGCTCCCGTTATCACAAGAAAAGTCCTTGATGAAGCGGTTCCCCAGAAGGATATGAGGATGCTTTATATCCTTGTTGGCCTGCTGGTACTGATTTACATAATAAGCGTGGTATTTTCAACCATCAGATCACGCACCATGGTAAATGTGAGCCAGAACATTATTTATGATATACGTAAGGATCTTTTTGCACACCTGCAGAAGCTTCCTTTTCAGTACTATGATGACAGACCTCACGGCAAGATCCTGATAAGAGTGGTAAACTACGTTAACTCCGTATCGGATATGCTTTCAAACGGACTAATCAACGTGGTGCTTGAGATCATGAACCTTGTGTTCATAGTCATCTTTATGTTCGCAACGGATGTGCAGCTGGCACTGGTTGTTCTTTGTGGCGTGCCCATTCTTGCGGTCTTCATGTTCTGGATCAAAAATAAACAGCGTGAGGCCTGGAGAGCGGTTTCCAACAAAAACTCAAACCTTAACGCGTACCTGCAGGAGAATATCGTCGGAGCCAGGATTACCCAGATCTTTGCCCGTGAAGATGAGAATGCAGAGATATTTGCACGTCTTTCCGGTGACTGCAAAAAGACCTGGATGAGAGCGGTATCTTATTCATCCCTCGTATGGCCGGGAATTGATACAATATCAGTACTTGTCAGGGCTTCCATATTTATTTGCGGCCTTGTGGTGTTCGGAGCAGGAAACAAGAGCCTTGGTACCATTATCGCCATCGCAAGCTATGCCAGCCGTTTCTGGCAGCCCATCATGAACCTTGGTAACATCTTTAACGGCTTTATCAACAACATGGCTTATCTTGAGAGAATTTTCGAGACCATGAGTGAGCCCGTTACCGTTGATGACTGCGAAGGTGCTACAGAAATGCAGCCCATTAAAGGTGAAGTTGTTTTTGAAAACGTTAACTTCAGTTATGAACCCGGCAAGGAGATCCTTCACAACGTTTCCTTCAGGGTTAAGCCCGGTGAGAGCATTGCCCTTGTAGGACCTACGGGAGCCGGCAAATCCACCATTGTTAATCTCATATCGAGATTCTATAACGTGGACAGCGGCCGCGTTCTGATAGACGGACAGGATATTTCCAAGGTGACCCTTAAGTCATTAAGATCCCAGATGGGTATCATGCTTCAGGACAGTTTCATTTTCTCGGGAACAATTGAAGACAATATCCGCTACGGAAAGCTGGATGCCACATTTGATGAGATAAAGAAGGCTTCCGTTACCGTATGCGCGGACAATTTTATAGAGGACATGCCCGACGGTTACAAATCCGAGGTAAAAGAAAGAGGATCCTTACTCAGTCAGGGGCAGAAACAGCTTATTTCTTTTGCAAGAACACTGCTTTCGGATCCTTCCATCCTTGTGCTTGACGAAGCCACATCCAGTATCGATGTGCAGACGGAGAAGGCTTTGCAGCAGGGACTTGACGCCATGTTAAAGGGCCGTACTTCCTTTATTATCGCTCACAGACTTTCTACCATCAAAAACTGTGACAAGATTATGTATATTTCCGACGGTGGGATCACGGAATGCGGTTCCCACGACGAACTTATGGCAAAGAAAGGTGATTACTATCATCTTTACACCGCTCAGATGGAGGACATTGCGTGAACATTTTTGACGGGAATCGTATAACCTTCGGAACCTGTTATTACCCCGAGCACTGGCCGGAGTCAATGTGGGAAGATGATCTTCACAGGATGGAAAAGGCAGGGATCTCGGTTATAAGGATAGCTGAGTTTGCCTGGAGCAAGGTGGAGCCGAGAGAGGGCGAATTCACCTACGAGTTCTTTGACAGATTCCTAGATATTGTAGAAAAGACAGGTGTCAAGACAATCTTCTGCACACCCACCGCAACCCCGCCTGCATGGCTTACTGAGCGGTATCCTGAGGTTTTGAATGCGGATATTAACGGACACAAGTTCTGGCATGGGTCTCGCAGGCACTATAACTATAATTCCAAGGTCTACAGAGAGAAGTGCAGGACCATCACGGAGAAGTTTGCGGAGCATTATGCAAGTCGTAAGTGCATAATCGGATGGCAGATCGATAACGAACTTAACTGCGAAGTGGGAGAGTTCTTTTCGGAAGCGGACAGTGTTGCTTTCAGAGAATGGGTTCAACGGAAATACGGAACTCTTGATGCTGTTAACGAAGCCTGGGGTACGGTTTTCTGGAATCAGACTTATACTTCATGGGACGAGATTTATGTTCCCAGGCGCACCTGCAACGGAGCCATCAATCCACACTTGAGGCTTGATTATTTCAGGTTTATTTCGGATTCATGCCGTTCTTTTGCAAAGGAACAGAGCGACATTCTTAGAAAATATTTAAAACCCGGGGATTTTATCACTACCAACGGAATGTTCGGACATCTTGACAATCATGCAATGACAAGAGAGAGCCTTGATGTTTATATGTATGATTCCTATCCCAATTTTTCCAACAATGTGGGACGGGAGGTAAAGCCTGATGATCTCAGGGACAGATGGTGGAGCAACCACCTTGCCAAAACCCGAAGCATCAGCAGTATTTTTGGTATCATGGAGCAGCAGACCGGTGCCAATGGCTGGAATATCTGGGGCGGAGTTCCCAATCCCCGGCCCGGTCAGATACGTTTGTGGACGATACAGTCTATTATGCACGGGGCGGATTATGTCAGCTTTTTCAGATGGCGTACCTGCACCTTCGGCACCGAAATGTACTGGCACGGTATCCTTGATTATTCTTCCATAGACAATGAGAGACTTTCAGAGGTTACGGACACCTGTCACGAGATGGCAAAACTTGAAGGGCTTGCCGGTAGGAAATACTATGCTAAGGTTGCCGTGCTCGATGATCATGACAATATTTTCGATGCAGAGATCGACAAGTGGCACGGATCACTTTACGAGGCTTCCGCAAACGGATTGTTTAACGCCCTTTCAAAGACCCACACGGCCTTTGACTATGTTTACTTTTTCGAAGGCGGGTTGAGTAAAGAGCTTAGCGATTACAAGGTAGTTTTCTATCCACATCCGGTTATTACAGATGACAAGCGGGTTGCAGCACTGAAGAAATACGTCGAAAACGGCGGTATCCTTGTTCTTGGGGCAAGGGCCGGGCAGAAGGATATGAACGGTCGTTGCGAAATGCGGCAGCTTCCTGCTGAATTTGCGGAGCTTACGGGAGCAAAGGTCAAGGAGTACTCTTTTATACAGCCTGACAAAGAAAAGATCAATGCAGAGATCTTTGCAGAGCCTGTAGACGCTTTTCTTTTTGCAGACAGGATCGAGGACAGTCCCGGGGCACAGGTTATCGGGAAGTACAAGGAAGATTACTTTGCGGGAGATACCTTGCTTACGGTCAATAATGTGGGTGAAGGTAAGGTATATTATTACGGGTCCGTGTTCACGGAGGAAGTTGCGGAGGTATTCCTTAAGAAATTAGGTGTGGCTGAAACCTTCGGAAAGCTTATAAAGGTTCCTGCAGGCTGTGAAGTAGCCAAGCGCGGAGACTACCTCTTTGTTCTTAACTACTTAAACGAAGAGTGCAGAGTGGATATAAAGGGCGGATTTATGGATGCAATCTCAGGCCGCGTTCTTACTGAGGACAAGGTGTTAAAGCCCTACGAAGCAATGGTACTTAAGGTTGGCAATTTTGATTTTGATTGAGAGATTTTCATTTAAGAGAGGCGCAAGATGGCGGGATTCGGTGATTGCGACAGCTGTTCAAACTATGTATATGACGAGGAATACGATTGTTACGAGTGCATGGTAAACATGGATGAGGACGATTATGGGCGACTGATGGCGGATTCCCGCTTTCAGTGCCCGTACTATTCCGAGGATAACGAGTATAAGGTGGTAAGGCATCAGAATTAAAGGGGGAATGATGATGGCTAAGAAAACAGGTGTTAAAGAAGGATCGCAGGAATATCCCTATAGTATCAGGGATGTTCATATAAGCGATCCTTTTATTTTGGCTGATGAAAAGTCTGGGTTCTATTACACATACGTGCAGTTTGCGGATACAAAGCGGTTTCCGAAAGCAAAGGAAGATGAGCCCTGTTTTTATGTATTAAAGTCTAAGGATCTTATTAATTGGACAGAGCCAAAGGTATGCTTTCGCAGGGGAGATTTCTGGGCAGACAAGGATTACTGGGCACCGGAGTGTCATATATGGAAAGGAAAGTACTATATTTTTTCTTCCTTCAGAGCAGAAGGAAAGTACAGGGGATGTCAGTGTCTGGTATCGAATAGCCCTGAGGGCCCATTTGAACCTGTGGGCGATGGTCCGGTCACACCTAAGGGATGGCATTGCCTGGATGGTGCACTGTTTACGGATGATGAAGGTTCACCCTGGATGGTATTCTGCCATGAGTGGATGCAGGTCTTTGACGGTCAGATCTGTGCAATAAAACTAAGCGATGATCTGTCTAAAGCAATATCGGAACCGGAGATCCTTTTCCGCGCTTCCGACGCTCCATGGCGTGGGAATGTGGCTGCGGACGGAGGCCTGGTTACGGACGGCCCCTTCATGTACAGGATGCAGGAGGGAACACTTATCATGCTGTGGTCCAGCTTTTCAGAGCGTGGCGGTTATACGGTTGGATATGCCCGTTCCGCAAGCGGAACCATACACGGCCCATGGATACAGGAGGAAATACCGCTTTATGCCCTTGACGGTGGTCACGCCATGCTGTTTAAATCCTTTGGCGGAAAGCTCATGATGTCTTTGCATTGTCCCAATATCCATCCTAAAAAGAGGATCCTTCTTTTTGAGATGGAAGAAAAAGGAGATAAGCTTGCAATAAAGAATGAGATAACCGGAAACTGGTACAACGGTGCCGGCGGAAGTGCCACAAACTGGCGGTACAAAGTACCCTGCACGGAAGAATATGAGCTGGGTGGGATCAACTGAGTCTCCGGAGAAATCTAAAAAAAGTGTTAAGTCCTTGACATAATATATTTGACAAAATATAATGTAGTAAAAGATAAAATCAATTTGCACCTTTACGGAGGATAAAAAATGACATACGCAGTTAGATATTACACAAAAACAGGCAACACAAAGAAGCTTGCAGAGGCTGTTGCAAGGGTGCTTGGCGTTGAAGCACTTCCCATCAGTGAGCCGGTAAAAGAAAAGGTTGACCTTTTGTTCCTTGGTAACTCCTATTATGCTTTTACCATCGATCCCGAAGTTAAGGCTTTTGTGAATTCCCTTGATAAAGAAAAGGTTGGAAAGATCGTGAACTTCGGTTCCGCAGCAATGCTTAATTCCACTTACAAGAAAGTCAAGGCAGAAGCAGACAAGGTGGGAATCCCCATGGATCCTAAGGAATTTCATTGTAAAGGTGAGTTTAAAGGAGTTCATAAGGGCCGTCCCAATGCAGAAGACATAAAGGCAGCAGAGGAATTTGCAAGACAATACAAATAAAGAAGTAAAAACAGCGCTATTAACTTAGTTTCGTGTAAAAAGGGGATAAATGAATATTTCAATTCTGAATAAGAGAGTAAGCTACGTCCTTAAGACGATAGTTATCCTTTCTGCGGGCATAGGCACCTTCTTAAGCGCCTATGCAGGAAGAGCAAGCTTTATGGGTGGCAGCAGGGTGTTTATGTACTTTACGATCCAGTCAAACATTGCCATAGCCATTATCAGTGCAATAGGATGCTTTCTGCTTATGCGAGGTAAGCCGGTTGGAATGGCGTGGCTTGTGGTTAAGTTTGTAGGTACTGTTGCAATCACGCTTACCGGAGTTGTATTCGGATTTGTACTGGCTCCGACATTGGGAGTTCATGCATGGAACATCCAGAACACACTGACTCACCTGGTGGTTCCTGTTGTAGCTGTTATCGATTTCTTTGTAATAGCTGTCGATACGCCTGCCATCAAAAAGAAAAACGTGATATTTACGATAATTCCGCCGCTTCTTTATGCGATCTATGCGGGAACAGGATATGTAGAAGGCTGGGAATTTGCAGCAGGCATCAACTATCCTTACTTTTTCTTAAACTGGGGAAGCCCCGCAGGTGCGTTTGGCTTCACCCGGGGGCTTCCGTTCATGGGTACAGCATGGTGGATACTGGTCCTTCTGCTGTTTCTTATCCTGATTGGATATTGTTATCTCTTACTGGTAGATTGTCTTAAGCGACTGCGTGGGGGCCGGCGCTCTTAATCTCGACGCCTTTCTTATCGACAGGGCCGATAAGTCCGGTTTTGTAGAGAACGGGGCGGAGTGCAAGATATGCAACTACCGCTATGGCGGAGTTTATGACCGCATTGATGATCGTAGCATAGGTGGTGACTGCCAGGAGTGCTTTGATGGC
>JAILHY010000180.1 GCA_024695575.1 Lachnospiraceae bacterium | reverse complement strand
CAGGCAAAAAAGGAAGTTAAAGAAAGAAAGAAAATGGCGCCAACCGAAGAGCAGCAGAAGGCTATTGACGCGTAGAGTTTTGAAAGAATACGATCCTTCAGTTCTCCTACTGCATTCTCCGTGAAGGAAAGCATAAGGATCTTTGAAAGTGCATCTTTCAGTTTAAGACCTTCAGACATGAGTTCCTGTACAAGAACTACGAAACGCTCTGTAACAGTCTCTGTCTTTCCGCTTCCTGCTGTAGCAAGGAGTTTAAAAAGACCGTCTCTTGCGTCAATAGCCTTCTGCTGCTCTTCGGTTGGCGCCATTTTCTTTCTTTCTTTAACTTCCTTTTTTGCCTGCTTTATGGGTGGCTTCTGGAAGTTGCAGATTGTGCGGCTTACACAGTATGCGCAGTCTTCGCCTGAGCACTTGAAACCTACCAGACACTGCTCCATGTACTTGTGCATTGCCTGGATCTGCTCTGACGGCTGGAGCGGAGCCCCTACTACGTACTCTTCTTCCATCGTGATAACGTTGTTACCACTCCCGGAGAAGAAATCACGGTCAGGAAGCATTCCGGCCTTGTCGGTGGTCTTCTTCATGAAGTAATGCGCTCCGACTATCCTTACGTGCTGTCCCGGCTGGAACTTTCCACATGTTTCTGCGTACTGTTTTGAGTACAACATAGCAAGAAAGATCTTGAACCACATTTCCATGTTGGCTCTCTTTCCTTCTACCATACCCGTGCGCTGGTTGATCTTTCCCTGCGATGAGCCTGCGTGGTAAACAGCTGATGTTACCACATTATCCTTAACCTTGACAGTATCGGGTTTGTAGAGAATCTTTATGTCGTTAAGGCAGTCGACCTCTACCATCTCGGGGTAAGCCAGCAGCCTTTTTGCTTTTATATCCGCATTTTCTGAATTCAGATACCTGCGGATCAGCGCTGCTTCCTTCTCTGCCATTGCTTCGTCAGTCTCGGAAAGACCATAGTTACTTTCAATACCTTCTGAAAGCAGGTCTGCAGTCACTTCTCCGATTTCAAACTGATCGATAATGACACCTTTTATGACGTCAATCATTGAGATGTGACGATCAAGAGCGGTGCCAGAGCTGCTCTTAAGTTCAAGGCCGGATACAAAATTGTATTCGGAACAGGTTTTGTTTCCGACAAAGTCGGAATAGTTCATTAATTTAAGTTCGGACATATAGCCCTCCTTTCTTTATTATTGTTGCATGGCCATGCATCAATCTACTTAGTTATCTATGTAATCGCCCGAAGGCTGTTGTTTTTACACGCAAATAAAGCAGGGGCTATTGCTCCTGCTTATCTTGACGTCATCTTATTCATTTTTATAATATTAGTATATCATACCGTATTGCGTGTTGCAACAATTAACTGCTGACTAACCTTAACCGACTAACCTTACAATAAAATACACCCTTGACCGATGTCAAGGGTGTTCACTATTGTACCGATTGATTGATGCGAATCTCATAAAACGAATATTCGTTATCAACCTCCCATGGATACAACATCTTTATTTGCTATTTCATCCAACCACTCCTTCGTGTAACGTTCGACATAGATAAATTCCTTGCCCTGCTCGGCATCATCAAGAAGTGATCCTTGCGCGAATGCGGGAATATCTGTTATAGTTGTGCCAGTCATATCGGTCATGATCATCATGTCGCCGTCGAAAGTGTCATATTTCTCGTCGTACCAAACATAGTACGCATTGGTATTTGTAAGTGCGATAAGCTTATACATCTCCCCTGATGGGTCGATTACTTTATCAGGGACCTTTCTGGCTCCAACACTGAAAGAATACGTTTGAACAAGTCTATCTCTTATCTCTTTAGCTACAAATGTAAATGTAACATTTTCATCTGCATTAAAGTATGCGGCAATAATGCTTCCGAGGAAGTTGTATTTATTGAGTTTGGATCCAGTCCACGTTTCGCCAAATGAAGTCATTTTTTCTCCATCTTTTAAAACTGAAAGATCTTCGAAGGTGTCTATGATATCCTCTTCGTCCGGGACATAGCTGCCCCGGATTTCATAATTTGCTCCCTGAAAAGAGCATTCTATTATTTTCATTATTTTTTCCTTTCTTAACCATATAGTCTAAAGTTGAAAAATGATCATCCCAGTAAGGGTGATGAACAATGTTAATCGTTCGATTACCCTCGGGACGATTCTTTCCTTTAAATCGCGAATGTGTTCATTACGCCACTTCCTCAATATCTCTGTACAGCTTCAGTAATAACGGGTAGTCAGCATCGTAATGATCCGTTACTCCCCAGCCGTTGCAATATTCGCCCTGGTCGTCAAGGCCGAGGAAATTGATATCCTCTTCGATGACTTCAAGGGTCGGAAGCATTGTATCGTTGGCTGTATCTTTGCCTGCATCAAGGACCTCTTTTCTCTTGGCCTCACATTCGCGGATGTATTCCTTCGCTCGCTGTTTTCCTATGCAGTTGAGGTAATAGCCGGGTTCGGCTTTTTCCCACTCGATGTTCGCGCAGCAAAGCGCCGGATCCTGCGAATCGATCAAACTCTGAAGGATTTCTTCAAACTTTTCTCGTGTTGAAGCCTTGATATGGTATGTGCAATTACTCATGCCTTCACCTCCTTGTCAGGATAAAGCTCCTTATCAAGAAGAATATAGCCGAGTGCCTGCAGGACTGAGCTTGCTTCGTCCGGCTCGATCCCGTTGTC
>JAILHY010000164.1 GCA_024695575.1 Lachnospiraceae bacterium | reverse complement strand
CCCGTTTCCTATAAGTACACCGGATGGCAGACCATCGATGGAAATACTTACTACTATGATGCAAACGGTAACAAAGTAACAGGCGACCAGGTAATCATGGGAGCCAAGTACAGCTTTGATTCAAACGGTGTGCTCAAGACAGGTTCCGCAGCTCTTGGTATTGACGTTTCCGTATACAACGGAAGCATCAACTGGGCTAAGGTTAAACAGTCGGGCGTTTCCTATGCGATAATTCGCTGCGGATTCAGAGGATCATCAGTGGGTGGTCTTGTTGAAGACAAGAACTTTGCAGCAAACATAAAGAATGCAACAGACGCAGGCATGAAGGTTGGTATTTACTTCTTCACTCAGGCTGTAAGCGAAGCTGAAGCCATTGAGGAAGCTTCCATGTGCTTAAGCCTTGTGGAAGGCTACAAGCTTTCATACCCCATATTCATAGACGTAGAGGGCTCAGGCGGACGTGCCGATTCCCTTGATAAGGCTTCACGTACCGCAATTATCAATGCTTTCTGCCGCACTATCACCAATGCGGGATACAAAGCAGGTGTGTACGCAAACAAGAACTGGTTCACCAACAACATTAACGTATCGGAGCTTACGTCTTACACCATCTGGCTTGCACAGTATGCAACACAGCCTTCCTATACTGCATCAAGATATGATATCTGGCAGTACTCGAGCAAAGGCACAATTGACGGCATCAGCGGTAATGTTGACCTCAACCTTAGTTATATCTCCTATTAAGAAAGTCATAAGGAAATACAGACTTTCTTCTTAAAGGAGAATGGCTATTATAAATATGATCGATCCGGCAGGAGATGATTTCGCCAAATAGTTCGGAGTCATCTCGTGCCAATACTTATTCTTTTGGAGGACAGTCAATGAAGACTTATCTTGTCACCGGTGGTGCCGGGTTCATCGGCTCCAATTTCATTCACTATATGTTTAACAAATACGGCGACGATATCCGCATAATCAATGTGGACAAGCTCACTTACGCCGGAAACCTTGAAAATCTCAAGGACATTGAAAACCGTAAGAACTACAGCTTCGTGAAGGCTGATATCTGTGACAACGGTGCTATCGAAGAGATCTTTACCAAGAATGACATCGACGTTGTTGTTCATTTCGCTGCAGAAAGCCACGTTGACCGCAGTATCCGCAACCCCGAAGTTTTTGTTAAGACCAACGTACTTGGAACTCTCGTAATGCTCAATAATGCCAAGGCTGCATGGGAGAATGCGGACGGTACCTTCAAGGAAGGCAAGCGCTTCCTGCATGTATCAACAGACGAGGTTTACGGATCATTGCCGGAGGATGGCGGTTTCTTTTACGAGACAACGCCTTATGCGCCCCACAGCCCTTACTCCGCAAGTAAGGCAAGCTCGGACATGCTGGTTAAATCCTATATGGATACGTATAAGTTCCCTGCGAACATCACCAACTGCTCCAACAACTACGGACCTTTCCAGTTCCCCGAGAAGCTGATCCCTCTTATGATCAACAATGCGCTTAACGGAAAGAAGCTTCCCGTGTACGGAGACGGCAAGAACGTTCGTGACTGGCTCTACGTCATGGATCACGCCAAGGCCATCGACATGGTCATCAACAAGGGACGCCTGTTCGAAACCTACAATGTAGGCGGACACAACGAAAAACAGAACATTGAGATAATCAACATCATTATAGAAACGCTTCGCGAGACACTGCCTGATTCAGATCCCAGGAAAAAGAACGTTTCCACCGACCTTATCACCTATATCGAGGATCGTAAGGGACACGACAGACGTTACGCCATCGCTCCCGACAAGATCAGATCGGAGATCGGCTGGGAACCTGAGACCATGTTTAAGGACGGTATCAAGGAGACCATCAAGTGGTATCTTGAGAACACCGACTGGATGGAGAACGTGACCAGCGGCAACTACCAGAGCTACTACGCAAATATGTACAAGGTTTGATTGTCATAGAATGACATGAAAGCAGGAGGGTTATTTTGAAAGGTATTATTCTTGCAGGTGGAAGCGGCACCAGACTTTATCCGCTTACCAAGGCCATTTCCAAACAGATCATGCCTATCTACGATAAGCCTATGATCTATTACCCGCTGTCGACTCTTATGCTGGCGGGTATCCGGGATGTTCTTATCATATCTACACCAAGGGATCTTCCTGTTTTTGAAGAGCTTTTGGAGGACGGTTCGAGGCTTGGAATGAATTTCCGGTATGCCGTTCAGCCGGAACCAAAGGGCCTTGCACAGGCATTTACCATAGGAGCCTCCTTTATCGGAAACGATGCGGCAGCGTTGGTACTTGGAGACAACATCTTTTACGGTCAGAGCTTCTCAAAGCTTCTTATGGAAGTTAAGAACCGCACCGAAGCAGAAGGTGGAGCTACGATCTTTGGCTACTACGTCAGAGATCCCAGAAGCTACGGCGTAGTTGAATTCGACAAGGACGGCAAGGCTGTTTCCATCGAAGAAAAACCACAGAATCCTAAGAGCAATTATGCTGTTCCGGGACTTTACTTTTACGATAATGACGTGGTTGAGATCGCAAGGAATGTTAAGCCCTCTTCACGAGGCGAACTTGAGATCACAAGCGTCAATAATGAATATCTGCAGCGCGGAACTCTGAAAGTTGAGACCATGGGCCGAGGCTTTGCATGGCTTGATACCGGAAATCATGACGCACTGCTTGAAGCCGCCAACTACGTATCCACCATACAGAAGAGACAGGGACTTTACGTATCCTGTATCGAAGAGATCGCGTACAAGCGCGGATTTATAGACAGGGACCAGCTTCTTAAGCTGGCAGAGCCACTTATGAAGACCGAATACGGCAAATACCTCACCGAGGTAGCAAATGGACTCTAAAGTAAAAAGAATCGTTATTCTTTTAACTTCACTTACGATACTTGCGGTGTTAGCCATAGTGCTTGTGGCCAATAGGCGCACGATCTCAAGGATGACGGGCAGCAGAACGTCCATTTCGGAATCTTCTGTAAAAGAAACTGCGCCCTTTAAGGGAGATCTCAGCGCGTGGAAGTCGGATGAATCCTTCTTTGACGCGGACAATACAACCCTTGCGGGCAGGATCCTTGAGGAGATGAAAACTCTTTCCGTCAGCGCCTTTAGCGTGGAAAGGGATTTAAGGATACAGATCCTTGATTACGAAGGAAATCTTTCCAAGGGAAATGATTTTGAATTAGAGATACGAAACACCGGATCCTCAGGAGCGGGAAGCAGCTTCGCCGTTCGAGACGAGGATAAGGACGGGCTTGTTCTTTTGAAAGACCTGATCCCCGGTGAATATGAGGTGACTTTGATGCCCGCCGAAGGCTTTAACGTGCCGGACAGGGCTTTGAAGATCACGGTAAAAGAAAAACTGGATTACAGCCTTATCGAGGACATTTCACTTGATATAAGGCATGAACAGGCTGATGAGCCAAGGCCGCAGATGGATATATCCGCATTTGACAGCGCCGCCAAGCAGGTTCGAAGCGATATCGTGAAGGACATGAAGATCGGAGTTGATCTTTCAAGCGAAGACGGCGAGGTGGATTTTGTCAAGTTTTATGATGCGGGGATCCGATTCGTAATGCTTCGGGCTGGATACAGAGATCCATCCACCGGTGAGATTATCGCGGACGATATGTTCATCACCAATGCAAGGAAGGCTTTGACTTCGGGGCTTGATGTTGGAGCATATTTCTTTTCCCAGGCGGTGAGTGAACGTGAAGCGGTGGAGGAAGCAAGTGCAACCCTCGTCATCGCATCCGGTGCCATTATCACCTATCCCATCTGCATCAGGGAAGACAGGGCAGGGGGCACGGGAAGAGCCGACGAGCTGGACGAAAAGCGAAGGACCGATTATGCCGATGCTTTTTGCAGGACCATAGCCAATGAGGGATTGGAACCTGCAGTTTATGCCAGCGGATCGTGGCTTAGCACCAACCTTGAAGCCGGAAGGCTTGAGAAATACAAGATCTGGCTTGCGGATTACCACAGCGCGCCCGAATACGAGGGCTATTATGACCTGTGGCAGTATACGGGAACGGGTAAGGTTCCGGGCATGGACCACGAGGCCGGACTCACCATATCTTATATGAAAGAGAGCGAATAAATGGGTAAACTTACTGTTGAAGAATGTAATATAAAGGGCATCAAAGTCATTACTCCGCAGGTTTTTAACGATGCGCGCGGTTATTTTATGGAAACATACCAGAAGAAGGATTTTGAGGCCATCGGCATTGATGTGGAATTTGTGCAGGATAATCAGTCCGCATCAAAGAAAGGCGTATTGAGAGGTCTTCATTTCCAGAAGGAATTCCCTCAGGACAAGCTTGTACGAGTATTGATAGGCGCGGTATATGATGTAGCCGTGGATCTTAGAAAGGGTTCAGAAACTTTCGGACAATATTTCGGAGTTGAGCTTACGGAAGAGAATAAGAAGATGTTCTTTATCCCCAAGGGCTTTGCCCACGGTTTCCTGGTTCTTTCGGACTACGCCGAATTTGCTTATAAGTGCTCGGATTTCTATCATCCGGGAGATGAAGGCGGTATCATTTACAACGATCCGGAAATCGGGATCAAGTGGCCTTCGGTAGATGGCGCGGAGCTTATATTCTCCGAGAAAGATACAAAATGGGGCGGACTTTCCGAATATGTCGCAAACAACAGATAAAACTAAAGCCCCGGGCTTAGTAAAAACCTTAGTTTCAAACAGAGAGCTTATTTTCAGGCTGGCAAAGAATGATTTCAAGAATCGCTTTGCCGGCTCTTATCTGGGCGCGATCTGGGCCTTTGTACAGCCTGTAGTGACTGTGCTCATGTATTATATTGTTTTTGACAAGATCTTTCAGTCCAGAAGCGAAGCGGTAGCGGGAGACATTCCCATACCCTATGTGCTGTTTCTGACCGCAGGACTGGTTCCCTGGTTCTTTTTCAACGAGGGGATCATGAGCGGGCTTATTTCCCTTATTCAGTACAATTATCTTGTTAAAAAGGTAGTGTTCAACATTGATGTATTGCCTGTGATAAAGGTCATTGCCGCAGGCTTCATACATCTTTTCTTTATGTTTGTACTGCTGGTGGTGGCATGTATCTACGAGTATTTCCCGGGACTTCAGACAATTCAGCTTCTGTATTATTGTCTGTGCCTTTTTGTGCTTATCCTTGCAGTGTCTTACTTTTGCTCTGCGGTTGTTGTATTTTTCAGAGATCTTCAGCAGATCGTATCAATTGTGCTGCAGATCGGAATGTGGGCAACCCCGGTGCTTTGGAATATCGGAAAGCTTCCGTGGGTCTGGCAGACCATACTTCGTTTAAACCCCATGTGCTATATAGTTGAAGGGTATCGTAACTCCGTATGCTGTCAGGGATGGTTCTGGGAAAGACCCTGGTATACTCTTTATTTCTGGTGCTTTACACTTGTATTTATGTTCATAGGACGCACAGTGTTCCGTAAGCTCAAGGTTCACTTTGCGGACGTGCTGTAGGAGGTGGGCATGGAAGAACAGTATGCCATCAGAATAAAAGATATTTCCAAAATGTATAAGCTCTATCCCGGCAACAAGGCACGTTTCCGCGATACCTTCGGCCTTTCCTTCGGAAAGACCCTGTATACGCCCCACTATGCCCTTAACAATGTAAGCCTTGATATAAAGAAGGGCGAAACAGTGGGAATCATTGGGACCAACGGCTCAGGTAAATCCACACTCCTTAAGATAATAACGGGCGTTCTAAATGCTACATCCGGTGAAGTTGAGGTAAACGGAAGGATTTCCGCTCTGTTGGAACTTGGTGCCGGATTCAATATGGAATATAACGGTATCGATAATATATATTTAAACGGCACCATGACGGGCTTTTCCAAGCAGGAGATCGACAAGCGTCTTCCGGAGATTCTTGATTTTGCAGGCATAGGTGATTACGTATACCAGCCGGTTAAGACATATTCAAGCGGTATGTTTGTACGCCTTGCCTTTGCGCTTGCCATCAATATAGATCCGGAGATCCTTATTGTTGATGAGGCTTTGTCTGTGGGAGATGTATTTTTCCAGTCAAAGTGTTATCATAAATTCGAAGAGTTCAAAGAAGCCGGTAAAACCATCATCTTTGTTTCTCACGACTTAAGCTCGGTTGCCAAGTATTGTGACAGAGTCATGGTTCTAAACAAGGGTGTGAAGCTCGAAGAAGGCACCGCCATTGACATGATCGATGTCTACAAGCAGGTGCTTGTGGGACAGTACAGCGATCAGGGCTTCGGTGAATCATCTTTTGCCGCAGCTTCCGGAGGGGATATTAACAGAGAGACGCTGGAATACGGCTCCAGGAAAGCTGAGATCAAAGAAGTTTTTATTACAGACGAGCATGGCCTTAAAACGAACGGGATAATCAAAGGAACAGATTTTACCGTCCATATGGCGGTTCATTTCAATGAGAGTATTTCAAAGCCAATATTTGCTTTTTCCATAAAGGATGTGAAGGGCACTGAGATCACGGGAACCAATACCATGATTGAACGTGCTTTTGACAAGGACGTGAAAGCCGGAACGGATGTGGAGATCGCTTTCACGCAGGAAGCAAGCCTTCAGGGCGGCGAATATCTTCTTTCTTTTGGCGTAACAGGATTTATAATAGAGGATTTCACGGTTTATCACAGATTGTACAACGCATTGGGACTTACGATCATTTCCGACAGAAACACCGTCGGTTACTACGATATGAACAGTCGCATCGAAGTTAAGGTTGACTGATCAGACAAGAGTGGCTATGGGAATCGTCGAGAATCTTATTAAGCAGGGTATCGAGAAGAAAAGTGAATCTGACTACCAAAGAAGGCTTGAGGAATTACGGCCTTCTTTTGATGCGTGGATCCGTGCAAAAGAAACCGATCTTCCAACCGTTGACCTGTCAATATCCGAAGACGGGGAGAGGCCTTCGGGGGATTCGGAGTATGTGACCAAGTATAAGGGCACTTCTTTTCGCATAGTTCCCATGCATAAATGCGGTCCGGGATATTCCATCCTTTCCTATATCGAGGATGTGATAGTTTTCTGTAACGGAGAGCTTACGGACACCGCAATTCCCCTTATGTACGAGTATTTCGTCTGTCACAGTGACTGCCTGGTGCTGACGGGAGATGAGGACATTGCGGGGCGTGAATCCGGAGACTCGGTATATGACGGTATTCACTACGGAGACAGGCGTAATCCTTACTTTAAGCCTGACTGGTCACCGGGAGAATTTGCTTCTCACTTTTATTTTTGCAATATAGTAGCCGTAAGGCGAATTGCCATCAGATCCCTTAATTTCAGCGGTGAAGTTACGGGTGCGGCCAGCATTTATCATAATCTTTCGAAGCTGATATTTGCTAACGAATATAATGCAAGAAACTGTGTGGGACACATAAATGAGATAGTGATCCATGCGGCGGATTATTCGAACAACACCATCGAGGATGAGTTTGTCAGGGAGTCTGCGGATCTTCTTACAAGAGAGGCTACAGGCGAAACTGACCTGTCCGTCATAATTCTTACGAAGAACAACGTGCCCGGACTGATCAAGTGTCTGGAATGCCTTGAAACCGCCACGGAAAAGGCAGGACTTTCGAAAGAGATCATTGTAATAGACGATAACAGCCCGGAAATAAGCCGGCAAAATACGGTGGATGTTCAGGTTAGATTTAATTTTGCCTACGAACATCTTACGGAAGAGACCACGGAAAGCGAGCGCCGGGCCCTGGGAATATCCAAAGCAAAGGGCAGGATCGTCCTTCTTTTGTCAGATCGGATTCTTTTTAAAAGGCCGGAGGATCTGATGGCCATGTACCGCATGGCGGCCTACAAGTTCAGCGGCGTCACGGGGATCAAGATACTGCGGGGCGAAACCGATCGGATTGTTCATGCAGGGCTTGTGATCACAAGACTTGGCCTTATGTACAAGTTAAAGGGCTTAAGTGACCTAACAGAGTACGGAAACGGATACAACAGGTTTGACAGGAATGTTTCCGCAGTTTCTCTGGATTGTGCCATGTTTAAAAGAAAGCTCTACGAGAAGGCGGGAGGATTTTCCAAGGATATACCGGAAGCCTTCAAAGGAGCTGATCTTTGCTTAAGGCTCATGGAAGCGGGGTTCTTTAACGCAGTATGTAACTCACTTTCGGTGGAAGCAGAGATATTTGACGGGGAATACAGCGAGGAAGTCATTCTGGGCCGGGAACTTTCAACAGCCGAGAAACTTAGAATGACGGCTATGCACCCCATACTTAAGAATAATGATCCTTTTTACTCAAAGAGGTTGCTGCGGGACAACACTGATGTAAGGATACTGCCCGCCTGCGAGTTTGAATACGAGAGGGCGGTTGAATGCACGGGCAAGGTAGACGAGCGCCCCTGTGAAGAGGAAGGACTTTCGGAAGAACTTCATCTGGAAGTGGAATATGCGGGAACCCTTGCGGATTATCTTAACGAGGAAGCGGGAGAAGACCTGTATATTCAGGGTAAGGCATATATTCGGGGATATAATAACGCTTGCTTTTTAAAAACTTTACTGTTAAGAAACGGCAAAATCAGTTATCATATTCCGGTAACGGGATGTTACAGATCAGATTCGGATGATACCGACAGTGAAACAACGGAGCTTCTTTTGTCGGGAGTATCGGTTAAAATTGACAGAAACAGCCTGGAGGCAGGGACCTATCAGATTGGCATGCTTATGAGCGGGATGTTTCCGAAGCGAAGATACGTTAATTACTCCGATGTATATCTGGTAGTGAACAAATAGACGGATAATCCGGGAAAGGAAAACAATATGAGCGCAAGAGAACAGTATGATTATTGGGTAAACGACCCTTATTTTGACGAGGAGACAAAGAAAGAACTTAAGGCAATAAAGGATAACGAATCCGAGATAAATGAAAGATTCTACAAGGATCTGGAGTTTGGTACAGGCGGACTCAGAGGAATAATCGGAGCCGGCTGCAACAGAATGAACATTTACACCGTTCGTAAGGCTACTCAGGGTCTTGCAAACTATATCCTTAAGCAGGGTACGGGAGATAAGGGCGTTGCCATCGCGTATGACAGCCGTCGCATGTCACCCGAGTTTGCGGATGAAGCTGCACTCTGCCTTAACGCTAACGGCATCAAGGCTTATGTATTCGATGCTTTGAGACCTACGCCTGAGCTTTCTTTTGCATTAAGGACCAAGGGATGTACCGCAGGTATCGTGGTTACTGCAAGCCACAATCCCCCTGAATACAACGGATACAAGGTTTACTGGGAGGACGGCGCACAGGTTGCAGCACCCAGAGACGGAGAGATAATCGCCGAGGTTAATGCGGTTACCGATTACAGCTCCGTTAAGACCATGGACAAAGAAGAAGCAAAGGCTAAGGGCCTTTACATCGTTATCGGCAAGGATATTGACGATCTCTACATGGAAGAGCTGAAGAAGCAGATCATTCACCCCGAGATCATCAAGGAAATGTCCAAGGACGTTAAGATCGTGTACTCACCTTTCCACGGAACCGGAAACGTGCCTGTACGCCGTATTCTAAAAGAACTGGGATTTGAAAACGTATATGTTGTTCCGGAACAGGAACTTCCGGATCCCGATTTCACCACACTTGAGTACCCCAATCCTGAGGATCCCAAGGCCTTCAAGCTTGCCCTTGAGCTTGCGCGTAAGGTCGGCGCCGATGTTGTGCTCGCAACGGATCCCGATGCGGACAGACTTGGAATTTACTCTTATGACACAGAGTCCAAGGATTATGTTTCTTTCACAGGAAATATGTCGGGAATGCTCATCGCAGAGTATATCTTAAGAGAAAGAAGCGCAATGAATACCATGCCTTCAGATCCTGCCCTTGTTAAGACCATCGTCACCACCAATATGGCAGAGCCCATCGCAGCCAAGTACGGCGTTGATGTGATCGAAGTTCTGACGGGATTTAAGTATATAGGCGAGCAGATCAAGCTTTTCGAGCGTAACGGCGGCCACAATTATGTATTCGGTCTTGAAGAAAGCTACGGCTGTCTTGCAGGAACCCATGCCAGAGACAAGGATGCCGTAGTTGCGGTAATGTGTCTTTGCGAAGTTGCTGCATGGTGCAAGAAGAAGGGCATAACACTTTGGGATCAGATGCTGAACATATACAAGGAATTCGGCTATTACAAAGAAGATCTTTACACTATTACCCTTAAGGGCATCGACGGATCCAAGCAGATACAGGAGATCATGCAGAAGCTTCGTAACAATCCTCCTGCTTCTCTTGGCGAGTGGAAGGTCCTTAACTTTAGGGATTACCAGAACGATACCATTAAGGATATTGCTACCGGCGCGGTTAAGCCTACAGGACTTCCCAAGTCTAACGTACTTTACTTTGATCTTTCCGACGGAGCGTGGTGCTGTGCAAGACCCTCCGGCACAGAGCCCAAGATCAAGTTCTATATGGGCGTTAAGGGAACAGATCTTTCCGATGCCAAGACCAAGGTTGATAAGCTCACAGCCGAACTCAAGGCAGTTTTATAAGCCCGACAGGGAGACAGTAAATGGATAATTTTGAAACAATCGGCAAAGTAAAGCTGGATCTTTCAAATTATAAAGGAACAGATGTCTATTCGGACGGAGATATTGAGGATGAGATCCTTGATATAGTAAAGAATAACGATCCGTCCGAATATGACGGGATCATAGAGAAGCGCCGCAGCTGGCCTGTTCTTTATCATCTTTCGGACAAAAGGGAAAACATAGTCGAATGGCTTGATATCCGCAGGTCCGATAAGGTGTTGGAGGTAGGAGCCGGATGCGGTGCCATAACCGGCGTGGTTTCAAGAAAGGCCGGGGCCGTCACCTGCGTGGATCTGTCAAAGCGCAGAAGCCTCATAAATGCCTACAGGCACAAGGAATGTGACAATATCACCATAAAGGTCGGTAATTTCAATGATATTGAACCGGACCTTCCTGATAACTTTGATTACGTTCTTTTGATCGGTGTGCTTGAGTACGGTAAATGTTACATACCCGGGGATAAGCCCTTTACCAGATTCCTGGAGATCATAAGACGGCACTTAAAGCCTGAAGGAAGAGTGGTAATAGCCATTGAAAACCGCCTGGGACTTAAGTATTTTGCGGGATTCAAAGAAGACCATCTCGGGTCTTTTTTTTCGGGTATCGAGAATTACGACGAAAACAGCGATGTAAGGACCTTTTCGAGGCCTGCCCTTGAGTCTGTATTTAAGGAAGCGGGATTTGACGAGTTCAGTTTCTTTTACCCATATCCCGATTATAAATTCCCCTTCACCATATTCTCGGACAACAGACTTCCGAAGACCGGTGAACTTAACAACAACGATCTGAACCTTGACAGAGACAGGATTTCGCTCTTCGACGAGAAGAAAGCCTTCGACTCCATCAGCGAGGATGGGCTGTTCCCTGTCTTTGCCAATTCATATCTGGCGGTGCTTGGGCCAAGACCAGATGCGGATTACGTCAGATACTGCTTTAACAGGGTCCCTGAGTACTCAATCAGGACAGTCATCAAAACCGGTGGCAAGCCCTGCGTTATCAAGTACCCCAGTTCTGAGCCGGCATTTGATCACGTACGCAAACTGGCGGAATCCTACGGGAAACTCAGCGAGCGCTACAATGGCTCCGACATAACAGTAGCACCTGTTATCGAAAAGGACGAACCCTTTCCTTCGGCGGAATTTGAGTTTATGCCCGGTGTCACCCTGGAATCAAGATTCGACGAATTTGTTCGTAACGGTGACAAAGAAGGCTTTAAGGCACTTTTCAACGAATATGTTCGAAGAGTGGGCTACAACAGCGACTATCCCTACAGCGATACAGACCTTGTTTTCTCCAATATCCTTGATGATAAGGGGAAATGGTACCTTATCGACTACGAGTGGGCGGCTCCTGTTCAGACGGATCCTGCTTACATGGGACTGAGAGCCCTTTACTGTTACATGCTTGAGCGCAATTTCAAGTGTTTCGAAGGCCTCGACTTTCTTAAGGAAGTTACGGGTGCGTCGGACTCTGACATCGACGCCTACCTTGAAAAAGAAAGAGCCTTCCAGGAACGCGTTACCGGCGGCAGATACTCCCTTGAGCAGATCAAAGCCATTATCGGAAACGGCAAGCTTGATTTTAAAGAATTCGCAGAAACCATGCTTAAGGCAGATCTCAAGGAAACACCTCAGCTCTACTTTGACAGGGGCGCAGGTTTTTCCGAGCAGGAATCGATATTTGTTCATACCGCCTATGTTCGTAACGGCCAGATAAGCTTTGATGCGGATTTTACAGGGGACGTTGTGAAGCTCAGGATCGACCCCGTTATGGAATCCTGTATCGTATATGTGGACGAACTTTTGATAAACGGGAAGGAATTTCCTTTCAATAGCAAGCGATATCTTATAACCAACGGGACGAAGCTTAAGGGGGAGAAGACAGGTTTCTTTTTCCTGACGGAGGATCCCAATATGGTATTGGATCTGTCCGGGTCAAGGCTTGAAAATACTAACAAATTAAGCGCGCGATTCAGTTTTGCGCCGCTTCTTCCGGAACTGGCCGAAGGCCTTTCCAAGAATATAAAACGTATCTTTTAAGGAGTAAGTTTTGGCAGAAACCATCAAGAAGATAATCAAGGCGCCTTTCTATGCCATGGCGGCCTTAAAGTATCATTATTCCCTTAAACACTCATCAAAACAGGTGAAATCTTTCCAGGACTTCAAAGGTAAGCCTATTGGAGAAGTGGGTGTTATTTCATTTGCGGATATTAAAACAGAATTTAATAAATCGGAAAAATCTTTCCCCGAAAGTGTTGTTTTTGCTGAGAAAACCGCCAATATTGCAGGCGGTGCTCTGAAAAAGATCGAGAATTATTTCCTCGATCACGAGGAAGCATCTTTTGTATACGGAGATTCGGGATTTGACCTCAATGATTCAGCCGGATGGTTTTACAGACCAAACTGGTCTCCTCACTATTTCCTTTATGCCTTCTATACGGGCGGAATGTTTGCGGTGCGTGGAAGCCTTCTTGCAAGCCTTGAAACTATCCCTGATTTTACAGGAGATCCTTTGACCGATGCCATGAAGTTGTTTTATGCTGCGGGGCTTAAAGCAGGTGCTTTCTCCAAGTCGGAGATCTGTCCCGTAGGTCACATTCCCTTTGTTCTTTATAAAGAAGACTTTGAGGCTGACAGGGCAAGATACAAGGAAGCCGCAACTTCCTTCTTTGAAAGCGTTAAGCCTGAGATAGGAACTCCTAAGGTTTCAGCCCTCATTCTCTCCAAGGATCATCCCGAGGTCGTGAGAACCTGTATCGAGAGTCTTTCGCGCTGTTCCCTTAACACTGAACTTGAGATCATCCTTGTGGATAACGGAAGCTCGGATGAGAACCGTGAGATAGTTGACAAGTACTGCAGGGAGCACGGAGCTACCTATATCTATCATAAGAGTGACTTTAATTTCTCGGTGCTTTGCAATCTCGCTGCAAGCCACGCCACGGGAGATTATTACCTTTTCTGTAACGACGATATCGAGTTTGTGGAGCCTGATACCCTTTATAAGCTTGTGGAGGCTGCGGCCTTTGATTTCGCCGGGGAAGCGGGACTTAAGCTTCTTTATCCCGAGAACAGCAAGATACAGCATGCGGGTGTGGTTAACGTTATTGCGGGACCCACCCACAAATATCAGTACTGCGACGATACCGAGGAATATTATTTCGGTATCAACAGAAATGTCATCAACACCGTATGTGCCACCGCCGCCTGCCTTATGTTAAAGAAAGAACGTTTCGAGGAAGCAGGCGGATTCCCGGAGGACCTTGCGGTTGCTTTTAACGACGTGGCCCTTGGCTTCGCGCTTTGCAGAAAGGGTTATTACAACGCCTGCAGGAACGATATCCACGCCATTCACTACGAGTCCCTCACCAGAGGCTACGACTACGAAGACGAGGCCAAGCTTAAGCGTCTCATGGCCGAGCATGATGTGCTTTACGGCAAGTTCCCGGAGTACTTAAACGGCAAGGACCCCTACATAAGCCCCTACATGAGCAAGAATTCAGGCTCCGAGACCAGCAGTGCCATCGTATTCTACGATGCGAACCGCGTAGGTTTCAGGCCCATAAAGAAAACCCGAAAGTACGACAGATTCATCGCCGAGAACCGCGAAGATCTCATGCTCCTTCGCATATTTGAGCATGTGGAGAAGGATTCGGAGGTCCATGAGGAGGGTTCAGACCGGATCTTCTTTATGAGCGGTTACTGTTTTGTATATCACTTTGATAACATCGGTCTTCGAAAGAAACTTGTTCTGTCGGGTCCCGGCGGAAATTACGAGATCAAGCTTAAGCAGGTGTTCAGGCCTGACCTTGTAAAGGATTATCCCAGCGAAAAGAACATTGCTTTCTGCGGCTTTGAAGCAGCCTTTGACGCTTCCAAACTTGAGCCCGGAGAGTATAAGCTTTACTTTTTCATGTACGATACCGCATCAAGACTTACACAGTTCAGGATCGCGGAGCGTACAATAAATCTTTGATAAGCGTGGAGTTTTCATGACTTTAGAACGAATCATCATCAAGATTAAATTCAATTACCGTCGCATCAAGAACTGCGGGAGCCCTGCGGGAGTGGTGCGTAAGATCATCCAACGGGCCAAAAGAAGGCATGCCGTAAAGCAGTTCGGACACAAGTCCTACCCAAGCGAGGAAACAAGGAAGTTTGAGGAAACCTGCAAATTCGAGAAGGCACCGAAGATAAGCATCCTCGTGCCTCTTTACAACACTCCCGAAGCCTTTCTTCGTGACATGATCGAATCCGTCAAGGCCCAGACCTATTCAAACTGGGAGCTTTGCCTTGCGGACGGCTCCACCGAGGATCATCCCGAGGTTGCAGCTACTGTAAAAGAATATGCAACGGGTGACGAACGCATAGTCTATCACAAACTTGCAAGGAACGGCGGAATCTCCGAGAACACCAACGAGTGCCTGAAGCTAGCAAGCGGCGAATACATCGGACTTCTTGACCACGATGACCTTATTCATCCGGAAGCACTTTTTCTTTATGCAAGAGAGATCGAAAAGCAGGATCCGGACTTTATCTACTGTGACGAAGCTACCTTCAAAAAGGGCAGCATAGATAAGATAAGGAACATTCATTTTAAGCCCGATTTCGCTCCCGACAACCTTCTTGCCAACAACTATATCTGTCACTTCTCCGTATTTAAGCGTTCGCTCCTTGAGGGAACGGAACTTTTCAGGAGCGCTTACGACGGTTCTCAGGATCACGACATGATCTTAAGACTTACGGGCAAAGCAAAGCGTATCGTTCATGTGCCCAGGATCCTTTATTACTGGAGATTCCATCAGGGCAGTACCTCTGCGGGACTTGATGCCAAGATGTATGCCATCGATGCGGCCAAGAATGCGATTTCCGATTTCCTTTCCAATCACGGATTCAAGGATTATGAGATCACTTCTTCAAGAGCTCTTGAGACCATATTCCGTATCAAATACAAGCCCGTATCCAATCCCCTTGTCTCGATCATTATTCCCAACAAGGACCATGCCGCAGACTTAAAGCGCTGCATCGAGTCCGTGGAAGAGAAGAGTACTTACGGAAACTACGAGATCATAATAGTAGAGAACAACAGCACCACAGCGGAAATATCGGAACTCTACAGAGAGCTTGCGGCTAAGTATTCAAACCTCCGCGTTATTACCTACAAAGGCGAATTCAACTATTCCGCCATCAACAACTTTGCGGTAAAAGAAACCAAAGGCGAATACCTTCTTTTTCTTAATAACGATACCAAGGTCATTACTCCCGACTGGATCGAAGAGCTCCTGCCCCTTGCGGAGCGTGAGAATACCGGCGCAGTTGGAGCAAGGCTTCTTTATGATAACAAGCATGTTCAGCATGCAGGCATAGTGCTGGGGCTCGGTGAACACAGGGCTGCGGGCCATATCTTCCACAACGTGGATTACGACAACATCGGTTACATGGGCAAAATGTGCTATATCCAGAATGTTTCCGCCGTTACCGGTGCCTGCATGATGGTGAGCCGCGCCAAATTCGATGCGGTGGGCGGCTTTAACGAAGATCTTAAGATCGCCCTCAACGATGTGGATTTTTGCCTTAAGTTAAGAGCCAAAGGACTTTTGAACGTGTTCAACCCTTATTGCGAGCTTTACCACTACGAATCCAAGTCCAGGGGCAAGGATACGGACAAAGAAAAAGCAGAAAGATACAGCAGGGAAGTTAACCTGTTTAAAGAGATCTGGCACGAGGTTCTTGACCAGGGCGACCCTTATTTCAACCCGAATCTATCATTGGATCATCCGGAATATACGGTTAAAGTCTAAACTTAAGAAATACTTAAATTGTATATCACCATTTGCGGGTGTACCATATATATGGTTTGCTGTACCATGTACGGCGATTAATGTTGTTTTGGAGGAAATAATGGCTAACAGTAAGCAGATGCGCAAAAAGAGCCCGGTAGGCAAGATAATTCTTTTTATTTTTGAGATACTCCTTCTCGTGGCACTACTGGTAGTGCTTTGGGTAGTTCTCAAGGCAACGGACGAGACTACCGGTGTTGACAGGATCACTATCAACGAAGACGAGATTAAGATAGAAATGAACGAGACCGTTCAGCAGAACGAAGTCATGAAAGGCTACAGAAACATCGCCCTTTTCGGTGTTGACTCCCGTAGCGGCAATCTTAAGACAGGAACCAGATCGGATACCATCATTGTAGCTTCCATCAATCTTGAGACCAAGGATGTTAAGCTCCTTTCCGTATACAGAGATTCCTATCTCAACGTTAACCCTTCAAGCGACAGCGCTTTACATCGTTATGAGAAATGTAATGCCGGTTACGCATACGGCGGCGCAGAGCAGGCGATCCGCATGCTCAATGCTAACCTGGACCTTGATATCACAGATTTTGTTACCATCGGATTCATCGGACTGAAAGACGTTATCGATGCTCTCGGCGGTGTTTATATCGAAGTTGACGAAACCGAGCTTCTTCATATTAACAACTACCAGATCTCCATGGTCAAGGAAGTTGACGGAATCGATTCCTACAAGAGCGTTACCGATACAGGATATCAGCTTCTTGACGGCCTTCAGGCAGTTGCTTACTGCCGTATCAGATATACCGCAGGTTCCGACTTTAAGCGTACCGAGAGACAGCGTGAGGTCATCAAGGCCTGCCTTGACAAAGCAAAGACAGCAAGTCCCTCCGCTCTTGCCAAGATCTGTAACAACGTATTCAGCGAATTATATACATCTCTTGATATAACCGAAGTACTTGATCTTCTCGGAAGCATTACCGAGTACAATGTAGTGGACGAAGGCGGATTCCCTCAGTATCCAAGCGGCCTTTCCATCAAGGTTGTAGGTTCCGGTGCAGAGTGCATTATCCCCGAGACACTTGAGAGCAACGTTCAGTGGCTTCACAGTTTCCTTTTTGAAGAAGAAAACTACGAAGTATCAAGTACGGTTAAAGACTACAGCGACCGCATCATCGTTGACACGGCCCAGTATACAGCCAAGTAAACAAGCGAGGATCTTTCAAATTGACAGTAGACCTGATCATTTCGACCTACAAGCCTGATGATGGATTTGTCAGGCTTGTGGATGCGATGGCCGCTCAGACCGTTGCACCCGGCAAGATCATCATAATAAATAAAGAAGAAAAGTATTTCGACCGTTTGCTCTTTAACGGTCGATTTATGGATAATCACAAAAATATCGAGGTTCATCACATCTCCACCAATGAGTTTGACTGCGGCAAGTCCCTGAATCAGGCCATTAAGTATTCGGAGGCGGATTACGTTCTTCTTATGAAGCAGGACGCA
>JAILHY010000151.1 GCA_024695575.1 Lachnospiraceae bacterium | reverse complement strand
ACTTTAGCCATTTTGAACTAACCTACTTTCTTGATCCTATGTTAATAGTTAATTACTTCTTCTTGTTAGCAACCGTACGCTTGGGTCCCTTACGGGTACGAGCGTTGGTCTTGGTCTTCTGACCACGAACAGGAAGTCCTTTACGATGACGGATACCTCTGTAGCATCCGATTTCCTGAAGAGTCTTGATGTTAAGAGCAACTTCACGGCGAAGGTCACCTTCTACCATGTAGTGTTCTTCGATAACTTCACTGATCTTCTTAACTTCATCGTCGGTTAAATCACGAACACGAGTGTCGGGATTAACCTTTGCTGCTTCGAGAATCTTGTTTGATGATGCACGGCCGATGCCATAGATGTAGGTCAAACCGATCTCAACGCGCTTTTCTCTGGGTAAGTCAATACCTGCGATACGAGCCATTTTAAATTCCTCCAAATTCTTGCGTATAAACGCATGTGCGCTCCCTTGGGAGCAAAACTAATTGATTGAGGCAAGCTTATCTTGCCCGACCGGGACGGCTCCCGGTTTTTCCGACAAAGTGCGAATTTGCCAATTTCATCAAATTCTTGCGGTATCAATTGTCGCAGGTAAGGTTAGAACCAGGCCTGTTACTTCAATTATATACCTAAATCACAAAGACTAAATCAACCCTGTCTCTGTTTGTGCTTGGGATTCTCACAGATAATTCTGATTTTTCCCTTGCGCTTGATTACTTTGCATTTTTCGCAAATCGGCTTTACAGAAGATCTTACTTTCATAACGTCCTCCTTTCAGTTCTCCTGCGGCCACTTAAAAAAGGCCGAATATCATTCTATCACAACAATACTATTGTTGCAAGCATGATTTCAAATTTATTTATCTCTCCAAATAATACGACCCTTTGTAAGATCATAGGGTGAAAGTTCAAGTGTAACCTTATCGCCCGGAAGGATACGGATAAAGTTCTGACGAAGCTTACCGCTTATGTGGGCCAGTACCTGATGACCATTCTCAAGTTCAACCTTGAACATTGTGTTGGGAAGTTTCTCTGTTACTGTTCCTTCAATTTCAATTACATCGGATTTGGACATTTATATCTCCTTTGGATTAAGCGTCAGTATTTCGGGTTCTCCATCCGTGATAAGGATGGTGTTCTCATAATGTGCTGCGGGTGAACCGTCTTCGGTAACGACCGTCCAGTCATCATCAAGCCAGCATACTTCAGGATCTCCCATGGCAATCATGGGCTCGATGGCAAGTGTCATACCGGGCTCGAGGCGAATGCCGTGTTTCTTTTGCCTGAAGTTGGGTATCTGGGGCTCCTCGTGAAGGCTGGTTCCTATGCCGTGGCCCACGAGCTCGCGAACAATGCCGTAGCCGAAAGGCGTTACATAATCGTCAATGGCATTGGAAATGTCATACAGGTAATTACCTGCCTTGGCCATCTTGATGCCCTCAAAGAATGACTGTTTGGTCACATCCATGAGCTTGCGTACTTCCGGTGAAACCTCACCTACGGCAAAAGTCCTTGCCATGTCGGAATGATATCCTTTATATATAAGTCCGCAGTCAAGGCTCACGATGTCGCCGTCCATAAGCTTTCTTTTCTTATTGGGAATACCGTGCACAACCTCTTCGTTAACAGAAACGCAGATGCTTGCGGGATATCCTTCATAATGAAGAAAGTTTGGAATACAGCCGCATGCCCTGATAAGTCTGTCACCTTCAATGTCGATTTCCTTGGTGGTTATTCCGGGTTCAATTTTCTTTTCAAGTTCAAGGAAAACCTCGCTTAAGAGCCTGCAGGATTCACGCATGAGCTCGATCTCGCGGGGAGATTTTATCGTAACCGACATACTTCCTCCAAATCTATTTAAGAATGGAAACAATGCTCTCAAAGACTTCATTCATGGACACCGTCCCATCAACTTCTTTCAGAACGCCCTTCTTTGAATAGTACTCAATAAGAGGCTGTGTCTGCTTATGATAAACATCGAGACGATTCTTAACTGTCTCGGGCTTGTCGTCATCTCTTAAGATAAGTTTGCTTCCGCACTTGTCGCAGATACCTTCCTTGGCGGGAGGTGCGAACTGTACGTGGTAAGTTGCTCCGCAGGTAACGCAGGCACGTCTGCCGCCCATTCTGTTGATGATGTTCTCATCGGGAACATCAACGTTGATGGCGAAATCAACCTTGTCGCCAAGCTTGGTAAGTTCCTGATCAAGGACCTCAGCCTGGGGAATGGTACGGGGGAATCCGTCAAGTACGTAGCCGTTCTTGCAGTCTTCCTTGGCAACTCTGTCCAAAAGAATCCTTACTGTAAGCTCGTCGGGTACCAGCTGTCCCTTGTCCATATACTGCTTTGCTTCTTTTCCAAGATCCGTGCCGTTCTTGATGTTAGCGCGGAAGATATCCCCTGTTGAAACGTGGGGAAGATTATATTTTTCACATATCATTTCAGCCTGTGTGCCTTTACCTGCACCGGGGGCTCCTAACATGATTATTTTCATTTTTATTCTCCGTGATATTAAAGCACAATATCGGAGCAGGGGTACCCCGCTCCGAATCGTGTTATTTATTACTGATTCAAGAAACCTTTGTAGTTTCTTACAAGCATCATGCTCTCGACCTGCGTGATCGTTTCGATGATAACGCTTACGATAATGATAAGGCTGGTTCCAAGGAACGTAACCGAAGCACTGAATACACCATAAAATACATAAGGAAGAACACCGATGATCATAAGACCGATAGCACCTATAAAGATGATGGCGTTCAATATGTTGGTGATATAGTCGCTTGTAGCTTTACCGGGTCTGATACCGGGAATGAAACCATTCGACTTCTTTAAGTTATCGGCGATCTCCAACGGGTTAAAGGTTATTGATGTGTAGAAGTAAGCAAAAAGAATAAGTAATGCACAATATACAAGCAAGCCAATCGAGTAGATGGGATATGACTTGTTAACCCAGTAAGTGGAGTTCAAACCTCTTAAGATGTAGCTCCAAGGGCCTGTTCCGTTGTAGCCTACAAGTGAAGAGATAATGCCGGGTGTCTGCATCAAAGATGATGCGAAGATGATAGGCATAACACCTGCGGTGTTTACTCTGATCGGGATGTTGGAAGCTGTGCCTCCACCGATCTTGGAACCTGCGGAGCGTCTCGCGTACTGAACCGGGATCTTACGAACGCCGGAGTTAAGAAGTACAACGAGCATAACCATAAGTACAAGTATTGCAAGAATGATAACGATTGCAAGGATCTGAGTTGCAACCCTCTTTCCGGTTACGAACTGCTCGAAAAGTGAGCTCATGTCGCCGGGTACTCTTGCAATGATGTTAACGAGCAGGATGATTGAAATACCGTTACCGATACCCCTGTCATTAATACGCTCGCCAATCCACATAACGAATGCGGAACCTGCTGTTAAAGCAACGATAACCGTAATAACGTTAAGTGCGTTGTAAGTACGAAGTAAGCCCTGATTTCCAAAAGAAAGGGCCATAGCAGAAGCCTCAAACAAAGCAAGGCCAACGGTCACGTAACGGGTGATAGAAGCAATCTTCTTTCTGCCCTCACCGCCTTCTTTTTGCATCTCCTCGAGTGCGGGGATAGCAATGGTAAGAAGCTGCATGATAATTGAAGATGTGATGTATGGCGTAATGTTAAGGGCCAACAACGACATATTCATGAAAGATCCGCCTGTAAACGCATCAAGGAAGTTAAAGGTATCGCCTAACTGGTTCTTGAGCCAGTCGTTAACAAATCCCGCGTTTACACCGGGAACCGGCAACTGACAGCCGATTCTCACGATGATGATCATCAAAAGTGTAAACAGTAGCTTGGTACGGATTTCCTTTACTTTGAATGCATCTCTGACCTTTTTAAACATTAGATCACCTCTGCAGTTCCGCCAAGCTTTTCAATTGCTTCCTTAGCTGATTCGCTGTATGCATTGATCTTGACATTGAGTTTCTTTGTAAGCTCGCCGTTGCCAAGAAGCTTAACTCCATCTGCAGGGTTCTTGACGATTCCCTGTGCCATAAGTGCTTCAACGTCAACAGTTGCGCCGTTCTCAAACACTTCAAGTGCACTGATGTTGATTGCTACGATCTCCTTGTGATTTCTGTTGTTGAAACCACGCTTAGGGAGACGTCTGTATAAAGGCATCTGACCACCTTCGAAGCCGATTCTGGGAGCTCCGGAACGAGCCTTCTGTCCCTTGTGGCCCTTACCTGCGGTCTTGCCGTTTCCTGATCCGTGTCCGCGTCCGCGTCTAAAATTATTGCTGTGCTTAGAGCCTTCAGCGGGCTGAAGATTAGATAATTCCATGGTGAACCTCCTCCTGTTTTAAGCCTCGTCTACTTTAACCAAGTGTCTTACGTGCCAGATCATACCTCTTACAGCATCGTTGTCAGGAAGCTCAACGGTATGATTAACCTTGTGAAGACCAAGTGCTTCAACGGTAGCTCTCTGCTTGGGGATAGCACCTATAGTAGATTTAACTAAAGTTACTTTAATAGTTTTACCCTTTTTTGTAGCCATGTTTCTGTCCTCCTTAAGCCAATACTTCTTCGACGGACTTACCACGGTTAGCAGCAACCTGCTCGGGTGTCTTAAGCTTGCTTAAGCCGTCAATGGTAGCAAGAACAACGTTCTGCTTGTTATTGGATCCAAGAGACTTGGTACGAATATTCTTGATGCCGGCAAGTTCGCATACGCTACGAGCGGGACCGCCTGCAATAACACCGGTACCTTCGGGAGACTTCTTGAGCAATACTGTGGAGGAACCGAATTTACCGATAAAGTCATGTGAAATTGACTTGCTGTCGTCAAGCGCTACGCTGACGAGATTCTTCATGGCGTCTTCTTTACCCTTACGGATAGCTTCCGGAACTTCTGCAGCTTTTCCAAGGCCGGCGCCTACGTGACCGTTACCGTCACCAACAACAACTAAAGCTGTGAAACGCATATTACGTCCGCCCTTAACAACCTTCGTAACACGCTTGATGGAAACCACCTTTTCACTGAACTCCATGCCAGTTGTATCTATCATAGTGCGTTTCATGTGATGCTTCTCCTTCCTTAGAACTCTAAGCCGGCTTCTCTAGCCGCCTCAGCCAATGCTGCTACCTTACCCTGGTAAATAAAACCGCCTCTGTCAAATACAACGGTCTTGATTCCCTTGTCAAGTGCGCGCTTTGCAATTACAGTGCCAAGATATGCTGCTGCTTCAACATCGTTGGTCTTTTTAAGTTCACCCTTAACATCCTTCTCAACTGTGGATGCTGCAACCAGTGTCTTACCAACCGTATCATCGATAATTTGAGCATACATGTGGCTGTTGCTGCGGAATACCGCCAAACGGGGTCTCTCAGCAGTGCCTGCAAAACGGTTGCGAATTTTTAAGTGTTTTTTAACACGGACTTTCTGTCTAGATTCTTTTGTAACCATTTTTACACTCTCCTTATCCCTTATTTCTTACCGGTCTTGCCGACTTTACGTCTGATTACTTCGTCAGAGTACTTGATACCCTTGCCCTTGTAAGGTTCAGGTCTTCTCTTGTCTCTGATCTCAGCTGCAAACTGACCAACCTTTTCTTTATCGATACCCTTAACGGTAATAATGTTACCTTCAACTGTGGTTTCGATACCTGCGGGATCTTCCATCTCAACGGGGTGGGAATAACCGAGGGAAAGAGTAAGCTTCTTGCCAGCCTTCTGAGCTCTGTAACCTACACCGTTAACCTCAAGCTTCTTCTCGAAACCGTTTGTAACACCCTCAACCATGTTGTGGATAAGGGTTCTTGTTAAACCGTGAAGGGACTTCATCTTCTTTAAATCGTTAGGTCTGGAAACTGTGATCTCAGCTCCTTCAACCTTGATTTCCATCTCCTTGGGTAATACTCTTTCAAGAGTTCCCTTGGGACCCTTTACAGTCACTTTATTATTTTCTGCAACACTTACAGTTACTCCTGCAGGTATCGCGATTGGCATTCTACCTATACGTGACATGCCCGTACCTCCTATAAATTTGCGTTATTGATTACCATACAAAACAAAGAACTTCGCCACCGATCTTAAGCTCGCGGGCTTTCTTATCGGTTACAACACCCTGGTTGGTGGAGATGATTGCAATACCAAGTCCGCCAAGAACCTTGGGAAGGTCCTCTCTGTTGGCATATACTCTCAAACCGGGTTTGGAAATTCTCTGAAGACCGGAAATGATCTTGTCGTTCTTGTCTGCGCCGTACTTCAAGGTGATTCTGATGGTCTTAAAAGAACCTTCCTCGATAACGTCGAATTTCTTGATATAACCTTCATCCAAAAGAATCTGAGCTATTGAAAGCTTCATTCTGGATGCGGGAACATCTACTGTATCATGTTTTGCAGTATTTGCATTACGGATTCTTGTAAGCATATCTGCAATAGGATCGTTAACTGCCATTTGATTGTCCTCCTTCCTTACCCTTTACCAGCTTGCCTTCTTCATGCCGGGGATCTCTCCCTTGTATGCGAGTTCACGGAAGCAAACTCTGCAAATACCATACTTTCTTAATACCGCATGAGGGCGACCGCAGATCTTGCAACGGGTGTAAGCTCTGGTAGAGAACTTGGGCTTCTTCTGCTGTTTAAGCTTCATTGCTGCTTTAGCCATGAATTTACTTCCTCCTTATTTTGTGAAAGGCATGTTGAATAATCTGAGTAATTCACGTGCCTCTTCATCTGTCTTAGCTGTTGTTACGAAGATAATGTCCATACCGCGAACCTTATCTACCTTATCGTATTCGATCTCAGGGAAGATAATCTGTTCCTTGATACCGAGTGCGTAGTTTCCTCTGCCGTCAAAACCATTGGGGTTAACACCACGGAAGTCACGTACACGGGGAAGTGCAAGGTTGATAAGACGATCTGCGAACTCGTACATCTTCTCGCCACGAAGGGTAACCTTACATCCGATTGCCTGACCCTCACGGATCTTGAAGTTTGCAACGGACTTCTTAGCCTTGGTGATTACTGCCTTCTGGCCGGTGATGGTTTCCATATCCTTAACAGCTGACTCAAGGATCTTAGCGTTTTCTTTTGCTTCGCCAACGCCCATGTTAACAACGATCTTATCGAGCTTCGGAACTTCCATAACGTTCTTGTAACCAAACTTGTCAGTCA
>JAILHY010000109.1 GCA_024695575.1 Lachnospiraceae bacterium | reverse complement strand
ACTCGACCTTGGAATAGTACTCACATACGGGTGACAGGAAGTAAGACAGAGAATTCTCTGTATCCGTAAGTCCAAAGCACAAAAGCCTGCAGTAAATACTGACAACATATTCGATGATAACTGCCAGGAAATTAAGGATATAGTACAGTATCGGAAGCGCAATTATATTACTCGTTATATGTGCGAGAAACGTCGCAAAGGAGAAAAAGAAAAATGCTTCCAGTATCAGCACTGCTGCCGCGGTTATAAAAGGCACGAATGAGAAACTGCCCGTCACTATCTCAAAAATTGTCAGTAACAGTCCTGCGGCACAGGCCGGTATAAGTGTCATAAGAAGGCCCGAAAGATAACTTGCATAGAAAAGTTTCTTTCTGCTGATGGGAAGGGAGTGCATGAGTCCCACGCTCTTGGGGGTATACAGGTAACTCCACACAACCATCGCCGCAAATATGGACATTACGAGACAATATCCGGGGCCTGCATGGGCAGCTGCCTCCAGATAATAGGAAGCGCCATCGGAAGGTGTGGGCCTTAAGCCGTCATTGACTACTATAGCCATGGGTACCATCAGACAAATAAATGTTGCAAGTCCCCAAAGCGGCCAGAATCTTGTTAAGTTTTTGATGACAACCGTCTTAAAGGATGATGTCTTTGACTGCATAGTTCTCACCTCCCATCTCATAAATAAATATTTCTTCCAGTGTCAGCGGAACCGCATCCACCAGCACAGGCGCGTATTTTGAAAGAACGGTACGCGCTTCGCTTGCGTTCATGCGCATGATGAAGGTATGTACCCTTCCAAGACTCGAAACATGAAGTGCGGGAATGTCATCAGGCACTTCCTTGATGCTCTCGTCAAATACCACCTGAAGCTTGACCATGTTGTCCTGGAGCTCCGAAAGGCTTCTTTGTATAAGGATGCGTCCCTTGTCCATAATCCCCACGTGATCGCACACATCCTCAAGTTCTCTTAAGTTGTGAGAAGAAACCAGCACCGTGGTGCCTCTATCTGCCACATCGCCCATAAGCAGGCTCCATACCTGGCGGCGCATAACGGGATCAAGTCCGTCCACCGGCTCATCAAGCACCAGATATTCGGGCATACATGATATTGCCAGCCAGAAAGCCGCCTGTTTCTGCATACCTTTGGAAAATGTACGGATATTCTTGTTTTCGTCAAGCTTAAACACTTCTTTTAACTTCTGATATCTCTCTTCCGAAAAAGAAGGATAAAACCCGGCGTAAAACTTCTTCATATCCTTAACGGATGCAGAATTAAAATAGTACCAGTCATCGGGGATGGAAGCGATCTTTGCCTTCACTTCGGGGTTCTCCCACACGGGTTCGCCGTCTATCAGGACCTCACCGGAGTTGCCTTCGTATATCCCCAGAATATGTCTTATTATCGTGGACTTGCCTGCACCGTTTGGTCCGACAAGGCCATAAATGCTTCCTTTTTCGACTTTAAGGCTTGCTTCGTCCAGTGCCTTAAAACCGTCAAAGGTTTTCGTAAGACCTTTAACCTCAATCATTTTTTCTCTCCCTCTTCCTTAACGATTCTGATAAGTTCTTCCTCTGTTGCTCCCATAAAGAAAAGCTCGGAAACCGTGTTGCGCATCTGTCTCTTAAGTTCCTCCACGCGCCGTCCGTCCTCTTTCTTTTCCCCGTTGACAAAGCTGCCCTTTCCGGGTACCGAATACACGAATCCTTCGGCCTCAAGTTCGTTATAGGCTCTCTGGATGGTATTGGGATTGATGGAAAGCTCGCTTGCCAGGGTCCGCACCGATGGAAGTTTCTCATCTGCACTCATGCCCCCCGAGATGATCAGTCTGGAAAAAGAATCCTTGATCTGCTCGTAGATCGGGCGAGTGTCGCGGTAATTTAACTGGATCACATACTGCTCCTTTCCGCACAGTGAATCCTTCCCGGGTATATTCAACTGTACTAATCGTATCGTCTGTATTAGCTGTACTAATACAGTTATAAATCAATTAATACAGTTTGTCAACACATAAAAACATAAAAAAAGATCCTTCGATTCCGCTTCGCTCCACCCAGGATGACAAACACTCTTAATGTCATCCTGAGCGAAGGACGAAGTCCGTAGTCGAAGGATCTTATCTTATCTTATTAATTCCGGTTTTATCCTTGCTTAGTTAAGGAGTCCCAACAGCACATCCTTCTGAACATATCCGAGATTCTTGTTGGTCATCTCGCCGTTCTTGAATACCATAACGGTGGGAATGCTTGCAACCTTGAAACGTCTTGCAAGTTCGCCTTCTTCGTCAACGTTTACCTTGCAGACCTTAAGCTTGCCTTCCTGCTCCTTGGCGATCTCTGCCACAACGGGTCCAAGCATCTTGCAGGGTCCGCACCAGGGTGCCCAGAAGTCTACCATTACGGGAATATCGGAGTTTAAAACCTCCGCATCAAAATTGTCGTTTGTTAAATTGATCTCTGCCATGAAAATTCTCCTTTACACATTATGCTCTGTCACGAAGTTACGAGCATATTATAACATAGAAGTTAGCAGGGAGTAATTAACTTTTCATATCAAAAATAAACAATTCATAAACCTGCCGTGATCTATGTTTCCCTTAAGCCGCCCTCAGATCGCCTCGTGGAAGGTTCTGGAAATAACGTCAGCCTGCTGCTCGGGAGTAAGCTTGATGAAGTTTACTGCGTATCCCGATACGCGGATGGTAAGCTGAGGATAGTTCTCGGGATGCTGCTGCGCATCAAGAAGTGTATCTCTGTTAAGTACGTTTACATTTAAATGATGTCCGCCTTTGGTTGCATAGCCGTCAAGTAATGCTACCAGGTTATCGATCTGCTGAGTGTTCTGAGTGTTTGCCATAATTGCCTCCGTTTCTGCCCCCCTGAGGGCTTGGTCCTATGCTGAATCAGTAGTTATTGTTTTTTCTTTCGATATCATAATATAACGGAGGGCAAAAGAAAACCGTAACATTTGTTACGGTTTGAAAAAAATATGCATAAGCCCTCGCCAAAGGTCCTTTCAACGGAGGATCCAGGGCTTATCACTCGGATAAACCCTCAAGACCTTCGCGGTCCGTAATCTTAAAATCTGATCTGTCCACCTCTATCAGGCCTTCTTCCTGCATGTTCATAAGCTCTCTGGACAAAGAAGGTCGTGTGGTTCCAAGGTAGTCCGCCAGCTCCTCCCGGTTCATTGTAGCCTTAAAGTGATCGCTACGCCTTGCGCTGTCAAGAACCCACATGGCGATGCGCTCCTTAAGAGTCTTACCGGATAAGAGGTATAGTTTCTTAACCATTACGAAGTTATTGTCTGCCTGGATGTTAAGCATGTTCTTAAGCACATCCTGATGTTTGTGGCAGGCATTGGAGCAAAAGCCGTAGAAAAACTTCCAAGGGATTTCCATCAGCTTTACGCTCCCACTTGCCACTGCATCATACCAAAACTCGGTCTCATTGGAGAAACCAAACATTTCGCCGAAAACATCGCCTTCGTGAACGGTATAGAGGACGCTTCGCTTGCCGGACGCGAAATCCTTGGCAAGCATGACCGTGCCTTCCAAAAGAAGGTAGAGATTCGCAGTTGAATCGCCTTGACGGAAGATGTACTCGCCGTTTTTGAACCGGCGTTCCCGCGCTCCCGCGCAGGCGTACATCTTGTCGCGATCCTCGTCAGATATGCCTTTAAATAACCTACACTCGGGACAGTTAGACATAGTATGGTTCCTCATATTATGAATGATACGGGTTGCAAAAATAACGCCACGGTTTTATCCCGTTAATTCGCGGTTAATTGAGCCAGGCGCTTCGAAACCTCAGTAAACATCTGCTCATATTTTGCAAGCTTCTCCTTCTCCTCTGCAACTTTACTTGCAGGAGCCTTAGATATAAACCGTTCATTGGTCAACATGCCGTTACTGCGCGCGATTTCGCCCTTCAAGCGTTCTTCTTCTTTCTTAAGACGCTCGATTTCCTGCTTGATATCAACCAGCTCTGCGAAAGGAATGTACAGGTTTGCACCGGGGATTACACAGCTTACCGCATCGGGATCGATGCCTGCCTTGTCAGCCTGTATCTTAACATCGGATGCGTATGCAAGGGGCTTAAAGTAGATCTCGCCTGCCTTGAAGATCTCACGGATCGCAGCATCCTCACTTACTACATATACTAAAGCCTTACGTGAAGGAGCAACGTTCATGCCTGTACGTACGTTTCTGATTGCACGTACTGCTTCCTTGATGGTCTCGATTTCTTTTTCCTCGGCTGCAAAAGCAAATTCGTCGGCATATACAGGCCACTTGGAGATCATGATGGACTCTTCCTCGTCCTGAATGGTGGTAAAGATCTCCTCGGTTACGAAAGGCATGTAGGGATGCAGAAGCTTAAGTGCCTCGATAAGAACGTGCTTAAGTGTCCAAAGTGCTGCGTTCTTGGAAGCATCAGCGCCATCTGAGTACAAACGGGGCTTAACCATCTCGATGTACCAGTCACAGAACTCATCCCAGATAAAGTCATAAACCTTCTGAACCGCAACGCCGAGCTCGTATTTCTCCATGTTGTCGGTAACATCTTTGATAAGAGTGTTGCAGCGGCTTAAGATCCACTTGTCAACAGGCTCAAGGTCTGCAGCTGCGGGCTTGGCGGGAGCTTCTTCTCCCATGTTCATCATGATGAATCTTGCGGCATTCCAGATCTTGTTTGCAAAGTTACGGCTTGCTTCTACTCTTTCATTGTAGAAACGCATGTCGTTACCGGGTGCATTACCGGTGATCAGCGTAAGTCTCAGTGCATCTGCGCCGTACTTGTCGATTATCTCCAGCGGATCGATACCGTTTCCAAGGGATTTACTCATCTTGCGGCCCTGGGAATCTCTTACCAGTCCATGGAAAAGAACGGTATTGAAAGGCTTCTCGCCCATGTTCTCGTAACCTGAGAATATCATTCTGATTACCCAGAAGAAAATGATATCGTAACCGGTTACCAGTACATCTGTAGGATAGAAGTATTCAAGATCCTTGGTCTTCTCGGGCCAGCCAAGTGTTGAGAAAGGCCAGAGTGCTGATGAAAACCAGGTATCAAGTGTATCGGGATCCTGCTCCAAATGGATAGAACCGCACTTAGGGCATTTGCAGGGTGCTTCTTTTGCAACTATTACTTCACCGCAGTCCTTGCAGTAATATGCAGGAATTCTGTGGCCCCACCAGAGCTGTCTTGAGATACACCAGTCTCTGATATTGTCGGTCCAGTTAAAGTAGGTCTTGTTCATACGCTCGGGAACAAGACGGATCTCGCCTTCTTTTACAGCCTTAACAGCGGGCTTGATGAGTTCGTCCATCTTAACGAACCACTGCTTCTTGATCATGGGCTCGATGGTGGTGCCGCAGCGGTCGTGAGTACCTACGTTGTGGCTGTAATCCTCGATGCGAACCAGGAGTCCCATTTCATCAAGTTCTTTAACGATGGCCTTGCGGGCTTCATATCTGTCCATTCCTGCGAATTTGCCGCCGTTCTCATTGATGGTGGCATCATCGTTCAGGATATTGATCTCGGGAAGGTTGTGGCGCTTTCCTACTTCGAAGTCGTTAGGGTCGTGAGCGGGTGTGATCTTAACTACAGCGGTACCAAATTCCATATCTACGTAGGAATCCTCGACTACGGGGATGGGCTTGTTTACAAGAGGAAGCCAAACCTGACGGCCCTTAAGATAGGTATATCTCTCGTCTTCAGGATTGATGGCAACCGCAGTATCACCAAGCATGGTCTCTGGACGGGTGGTAGCAAACTCAAGGAACTCGGTGGTGGAAGGCTTGCCGTTCTCATCTACCAGCGGATACTTGATATGCCAGAAATGTCCGGCCTGCTCCTCATATTCAACCTCGGCATCGGAAATGGATGTGTTACAAACAGGACACCAGTTGATGATACGTGAGCCCTTGTAGATCCATCCTTTTTCATGCATCTTGCAGAAAACTTCGGTTACGGCCTTGTTACAGCCTTCGTCCATGGTGAAACGTTCTCTGTCCCAGTCGCAGGAGCTTCCCATTTTCTTAAGCTGGGAAATGATCCTCCCGCCGTACTCCTTCTTCCAGTCCCAGGCTCGCTCAAGGAATTTCTCGCGGCCAAGGTCCTCTTTGGAGATACCCTGTTCTTTTAACTTCTCAATGATCTTAACCTCGGTAGCTATGGAAGCGTGGTCGGTTCCGGGCTGCCAGAGGGCGTTATATCCCTGCATTCTCTTGAATCTGATCAGGATATCCTGCATGGTGTTGTCAAGTGCGTGACCCATGTGGAGCTGACCCGTGATATTGGGGGGCGGGATAACGATGGTAAAGGGTTTCTTTGTTTCGTCTACTTCGGCGTGAAAGTACTTCTTTTCAAGCCATTTTGCGTAGATTCGATCCTCCATTCCTTTGGGATCATAGGTTTTCTCAAGTTCTTTCTTCATGTGACCTCCTTGCTGTAGTCGGCAAAAGAAAACGCCCTTTGTCGACGTTTAATCGACAAAGGGCGTTGTATACGCGGTACCACCTTTGTTCATGCATGCCTTACGGAATGCACCTCAACGGCTCCTGTTGAAGCCTTGCTCTGTAACGTGAGCACACGGGACGGATTACTGAAAGTTCACCCGACCGGCTCGGAAGCTACCTTCGGATACGTGATCTCAAGCGTTCGCACCAACCACGCTCTCTCTGAGAGATGATCGTAACCTACTCCTCTTCGTCATAGCCTTTAACAATTACTTGCCTGTATATTACACCACAGCTTTTGCCTTGTCAATGCGAAATCTCCGGACACGTGTCATTCAAGCCTGCGGGATTTAGTACACTCCCACGAAGCTTATGGCAGGCGCAACTCTTGAATCCAGCACCTCGATCTCGATCCGGTCTGCAGCTACGGCGGGTATCCTCACGATCTTTTTGTACCCTACGACCGTTCCCTCGTAAACAAATACTTCCCTGCCGCCACGGTACGCAATAACCCTGAACCCTTCGATCCTCTGGCTCAGTTTAACGTTTTCTTTTAGCACCACGCGGTTTAACGTATATTCCTTATCAAAGGTCGCTGTAATCCGCGCAGTCCTTGTATAATCCGAGGTCCCGTACCATGTATCGTAATCATCCTTACGGATCCCCGATACGTCATGTACCCCGTCATCAGTATCACTTGAAAGCTTCGCGCGCTCAAGGAGATTATCCCTGTAAGTCTCCCCTATCATCCTTCCAAGGGCCTCAAGCGCCTCCACATCCTTACTGTGGAAGAGCCCCTCCCTTGTGGGCGGGATATTTAAAAGCAGGGTCGTGTTGCCCCCTACAGTGGTTTCGTACAGATCAAAGAGTTCCTCGGGAGTCTTGACATCACCGTCCTCTTCGCTGTGATAGAACCAGCCGGGACGTATGGAAGTATCCACCTCGGCGGGATACCACACAAGCTTGTCCTCATCGCATATAAGGCCGTAGCTTCCAAGATCTTCGTCCGAAGCCTTTATTTCGCGCTCTCTGAAGCTTGTATCATCACTTTGCTGGCTGTCGCTTGCGATCTTCTCCGTGTCACGGGTACGCTCAGGCACCACGCTCCACTCAGAGACTCTCGTATGCCCCGCTTCATTACCGCACCAGCGAACATCGGGACCGCACACGTGAATGCAGGCACCGGGCTGAAGCCTTCTGATGGTCTCGTAATAGCGGTTCCAGTCATAGTACTGCTTTTTGCCATTGGGGCCTTCACCGCAGGCGCCGTCAAACCACACTGAGAATACCTCCCCGTAATTTGAAAGCAGTTCCTCCAGCTGATTTACAAAATAATCGTCATAGGCCTTGCTCTGACCGTATAATTTCGAATTTCTGTCCCAGGGTGAAAGATAGACTCCGAAGCCTATCCCTCCTTCGTGGCAGGCATCGGAAACTTCCTTAACCACATCGCCCTTAAAAGGGCTTCCTGCCACCGTGTGATCCGTGTACTTGCTGGGCCACAGGCAGAACCCGTCATGATGCTTGCAGGTAAGGATAATCCCCTTCATTCCTGCGGCTTTCACCGCCTTCACCCACTGGCGGGCGTCAAATTTCACAGGATCAAAAATACTTTCTTTTTCCGTGCCGTCGCCCCACTCCCTGTTGGTATAGGTATTGACGGTAAAATGCGCAAAAGCATAGAATTCCCGCTGCATAAGGCTTAACTGTCTGTCGCTTGGCACGACGGAAACAAGCCTTGATTCTTTCTCATTATCTGCTGTTCTCATACCCCATTACTCCCTCAAATTTATCGTTTCCTGTAAACCCTGTAATAGCTCAGGTCTTCAACAGGCTCAAAATTACTCTCCACCCAGCTCATGATGTAGGAATCCTCCGGGATGTTTGACACGCTGAACCAGCAGTCCGTCAGCACCACCGTGGGGAATTTGTCCGGGTTCATTGCGTAATACTCCTCAAGTGCCTCATTAAACTTGGGCGTGTCGATGACCGAGAAATTCGATATTTCCGCCTCAGTATAAAGAAAAACAAGGGGATCCATAATCTCTGGCCCAACCACCAGCACCTTGTCGTCCTTGGATAAAGACCTTCGAAGTTCCTCAAGATCCACGGAGAACTTTGCTTTGTTCATGTGGTCGCAGACGATACCGCAGGCAGGGCCGTCCCTTATAATATTCTGAACCTCTGTGGTTAACATAACTCTTCCACTTGCATTCCCGTAGCCCCAGACTACCAGTCCTCTGTGGAAGAGCACAAGGCACACCATGAGAACCAGGAACTGCCTGTAATCCCTGATCACATGCTTAAGCGGTATAAAGGAAACCGCGCCTCCAAGCATGAGATACGCAAGTATTGTAAGTATTCCAAGGTCCGAAAGAAACAGGGCCGCAACAAAGGATGCAAAAGAAAGCGCCGTCCCAAGAAGCCAGACTCTCCGCTCTCCTTCCGTCATCTTTTCAATCCCCGGGGCTCCAAACATTATCAGGATCGAAGGAACGATATAGACAAAGCACCTTAAGTCTGCCTCAAGATTCCTCGTTACAAACAGTGATATAGGCTCACCCACGGCCATACAAAGGGCTGCAAGCACAGAGAAGGAGATGTTTCTTTTCCTTCCAAGGGTAAACCAAAGGACTGCGGAAACCAGGGCGCAGGCTATAATAAATACTGCTGCCCAGATAAGCCCCATCCAGTACTCTCCGAAATGAGGTGTCGAGGAATGGGAGTCTGAATAAAAGATGTAGGTCGCAATGTTAAGGAGCTTTACAAAGCCGACATTTACGATGAAATACGCAGCATACACAAGTGCAGGCAGCCCGCCGCCTCCTATATAGGCAAGGATCCCAAGCCCCTTCTTTTCGCCCTTAACCGTGGCAAGGAAAATAATAGCCGGGATCAGCGAAACAAGCGCGGTCGGGTAGCTAAGTACCTGAAGGAATGTGCAGGCCCCCGCAAGCACCGTGTATACCGGAAGTCTTTCTTTTTCCCAGAGAAGCAGGAAACAGAACACAAGGATCGAGAAATAGATCATCTGCCCTGCGTAGTCGATAAAAGGCGTCTGCTTGACCTTAAATACCGCCAGGAAAATTAAAAGTGCATTGCCTGTAAGCCTGTCGATATAACCTGACAAGAGCTTAACCGTCCCGGCAGCGATAAGAAGTGACGTAACGGTTCCCATAACCTGCGTAAACAAAGCCACCCCGGTATAATCCGGCGAGAACACCCTGAAGATGAGGACCAGCAGATCCGTGAGGAACTTGGACATCTGGTGAGGCTCCCACATTTGGAGGAACATCCTGTCCCCGCTAATGTAGCGATAGGACATGGCGATCTGATAGGCATTATCGTAGCCAAAATCCGTAAAGATGCTCTTTACCATCACAAGGGCCGCAATTATCCACATACAGGCGATTATTAAGTTTTCTGATCTTTTTTTGTTTTTAATCATAAATTCAGACATAATATGCTTTTGTTTTGAATGTAACATTCCAAACTACCCCTGTCAACCGCCGAAAGACTGCAAAAAAAGCAGCCCACAAAGAGTGAACTGCTTAATTTCATATCATGTAGACTGCCGTATCTCAAGCCAGGGCTCAACAGCTATGTCCGTCACGGTCTTGTCACCTTCAATGCTGTTGATGACAAGGGCGGCAAGCCTTCGTCCCATGGTCTCGAAATCCATCTGTACGGTGGTTAACTGCGGTCTGAATTCCTGGGAGAGCATTACTCCGTCATATCCCGTAAAAGCAACATCTTCCGGTATCTTGAGTCCTGCGTCCAAGGCTACACCCATGGCTCCGACTGCGATTTCATCGTTTATGCAGCAGATTGCCGTGGGAAGCTCTTTGTTTCTTTTTAAGAGGGTTCGCATGGCTACCGCGCCTTCTCCCGTATTGTAAGAAGAAAACACCTGCCATTCCTCACGAAACTCAAGACCGTATTCTCTGCCGAAGTGCTTTAAGCTTTCCTGGAGGCGGAAAGAAGGATTTACGCTTCGAAAGCCTCCCAGGATGCCCATGGTCTTATGACCCTTTGAGGCAAGATGCTTGGCTATCTCTTCGGCACCTTTATCTATATCCGAAAACACACCTGAGCAGTTTAAAAGCCCGGCCCGTTCGTTACCCAGAACACAGGGAAGCTTTTTGTTCAAGTTCCTGACTGCCTGGACGTAATCCTTTCTTTCTTCCCAGTCGGCGTAGTCGAGACTTCCTCCGATTATAACGGCGGCATCCACACGCAGATCTTCAAGGAGATGTAAGTTCCGGATCTCGTCCTGGGGCGTACTCTTACCGTTGAAGACTACCGTTACGTAGCCTCTCTCCGTCATTACGCGCTCAAAACTTGAATAAACATGCGGGAAGTATTCCTGATATATATGCGGGATAAGAAACCCTACCGTATTGCTCCGTCCCTTTTGAAGGTTACGGGCCACGGCGTTGGGTCTGTAATTGTATTTCTTAATAAGAGCCTGAATCTTTTCTTTATTTTCTTCCGAAACATAGCCTTTGCCGGAGATGGCCCGGGATACCTGCGAAGCAGATACCCCGGCCTCCTTGGCTATGTCATAGATTGTTATTTTCTTTTGATTATCCATGAGCTCATAGGTATAAGAATTATTCGCCGGTGGATTCTTCTACCGTGTACTCCTGCATATCTGCGTTGTAGTCGTGGTTGGAGATATCAGCGATTGCAGCGTCGATAGCGGTCTGATAGGTGTCAAGAGCGGTCTGAGGAGTAAGTTCTCCGGAGGCTACCTTACCGATCATCTCGTTGATGGTTCCGTTAAGATCGCCAAAACCGTTTACACCGTTGATAACGCTTAATTTGTTGTTGTAGATGTTGGATACGAGTTCAACAGTCTTCGCATCATCACACCAGTTGTCAAGCTTATCTTCCATAAGATCATCCCACTCGTCATCGCTTTCGCAAAGATCGGTGATAAGATCGTAAACAAGAGCTACATCCTGAGGATTCTCAACGCCGTTAAGAATGAAACGAGCGCCGTTTTCTTTACCGTAGCATGACCAGCCTGTTGCGGAAGGTCCCTTAGGGAAGGGAACCCAGCCCCAGTCATCCTGCATACCGTCTTCTTCTTTGTTGAGGTATGCGTAGGATATCCAGAACTCTTCAAGGCACATCATGTACTTACCATCACGGAAATCTTTGATGAAGGAATCCCAACCTTCAACGGACCAGTCGATAGCATCACGGAACTTAACGTTCTGGGTGAAGTTCTGAAGTCCGGTAAGAGCTTCAACAACCTTAGGATCGGAAAGGTCAACCTTGATGCCGTCTGCGGTCTTGTCGCAAACATATGCGCCATCGCTGTAGAGATAGCACCATGCAAGGTTTTCACGAGCATTGAAGCCGTAAAGATCGATCTCGCCGTCACCGTCTGTATCCTGGTTACCCTGGGAAGCGATTTCCTGGAATTTCTCCCAGGTCCACTCGCCGCTGTCTACAAGATCATAGAGGTTGGGAAGACCGTATTTGTCAAATAAAGTTCTGTTCCAGAAGATACCGTAACGGATCTCGGGATCCTTAAGGAGCATAGCGTACTGCTTGCCCTTGTAGGTACCTGCTTCAACAACGTCTGAACGCCACTTGTACTCGGAAAGATCAAGTGCGTCAAGCTCGCTTAAAGGATAAGCGATGCCACCTTCGATAAGTGAAGGAAGAAGGTTGTGAGTGATAACGTATCCGACATCAACGATAGGATCGCCTGCAAGAACGCTTGTTACATAGTCTGCAACATAGTCATCGCCAAGATCAACGAAGGTGATCTTACAGTTGTACTTGCTCTCAACTTCTGCAATTCTCTCTGCAAGAGCTGCCTCAAGAGCGCCTGCGTTGGGATCGGGAGTCATATCATAATAGGAACCGATCTTGAATTCTCTTCCGCCGAAATCGTACTCAGGCTCTTCAACCTTAGCTTCTTCGGATACGGAAGCAGAGCTTTCCGTGCTGGTGCTAACGGAAGCTTCTGTTTTACTGGTGGATGCGGAAGCAGATGAAACCGAAGCTGTCTCTCCGCAGCCTGCAAGTGCCAGCACCATAGTAGCTGAAAGGGCTGCTGCAAGCATCTTGCTGACAAGTTTGTTTTTCATAAAAAATCCTCCTTTTCTGCTGAATGCAGTTGATGGTATATGAAATAAAGCTATCCGACTATACCGGAACGCTCAATTCCCTCAACAAAGTACTTCTGACAAACAAGATAGATGATAATGAGAGGTATCATGGCAAGTACGGTACCCGTGTTGTTCATCATGGATACGAAACCGGGGCTTACAAAGTTCATGCTGCCGCCGAAATTGCTGTATTCACCGTAGACATTGGCAGCCAGCGAACTGAGTGCCACTGGAATAACGTTTGTACCCTTCAGATACAGTGAGGTATAGAAAGAATCCAGCCACTGCCACACAAATCCAAAAAGGAATATGGTGACCATCATGGGAACGGCACTGGGAACTATGATCTTTACAAAGGTCTTGAGCTTGCTGCAGCCGTCTACAAAGGCCGCTTCCTCAAGCTCCTTGGGCATTCCCTTAAAGAACTGACGGAGCATGTAGATAAACAGTCCGTTCTTAAAGCCCGTACAGGTCACTGCCTGTATGAGGAAAGGCCAGTAACTGTCAAGCAGGCTCACCGGTGCTCCCTTCACTGCCTTGATGATCCCGAATATGTCAAAGAATCTGAAATGCATAAACAGGGGAAGCATAACGATCTGAGGCGGAACAATGAGCATCAGGATCACACATCCGAAGAGCAGCTTCTTAAAAGGAAAACGGAATCTTGCAAAGCCGTAGGCAACCAGCATACAGCTGCAAAGCTGAAGGAATGCAACAGAACCCGACAATGCGAATGTCTTAAGCAGGCTCATCCAGTAATCCATGCCCTTGATGGCAAGCTTGTAGTTACTGAGTGTGAAGTGCTTGGGTATGTATTTAACGCTTGAATCAAAGAGATCCCGCTCGTTCATGAAAGAAACACTGAGCTTAACAAACAGAGGCTGAAGTATGGTAAAGCATATTCCGATGATGATAACACCTCTGACTACGCTCCATAAGAACCTGCCGACTCTGGGCCAGGTTATCTCTGCCTTTCTTCTTTTGATCGCTTTCTTTTTCATAATCAATATGTCCTAACGTTGTTCGTCATTGTAGAATACGTGTCTGGAAATGATACCGCCCACCACAAGGAGGATCACTCCGATACAGATAAAGTAGATCCACGCCATGGCGGAACCAAAGCCGTATTTAACTTCACCGAAAATTGTATTTTTGATATCCTTCATGATATCGTTGGTCTCACTGGTAAAGGCGTCTATGATGGTATAAACGCTGTTTACAAGGATCAACGGGCTGATCATGGGGAAGGTTATCTTCCAGAAACTCTCCCAGGCTGTGGCTCCTTCCATGGAGGATGCCTCGTACAAGGACGGGCTTATGGATTGGAGCCCTGCCAGGAAAATAAGTATCTGCACGCCGGAAGCGATTATTATGTTATAGATACCGTTGACAGCACTGGCAAGGAAGTTGATCGCTCCGGAAGGTAGATCCGTATATTTAAGTAACAGCTTCGACACGTTCATGATGGTAGAGAAATCAGTGCCGGAGATAGCTTCGGGGCTTAAGGTGGTCAAAAGAAGGTCCGATGATTCAAGGCCAAGTACCACGCCCGAGGTAAGTATCACGGGGAAGAACAGGATGGAACGGGCCACGGCTCTTCCGTGAAATTTCTGGTTTAAGAGATTTGCCATAAAGAAGCTGAATATCAGCACAAGGGGCACTTTGGTGATCATGTCCACAATTGCCGTAAGCAGCATTCTGTTAAAGTCAGGGTCTATGGTCAACGCCCTGATGTAATGCTCAAATCCGCCTCTTGCCGCAGGAGTCAGCACATATCCCGTGCTTTCCACCTCCATATTGGAAAAAGAATAGCTGATGGATTTGATCACCATAGGCAGGAATATCCCAAAGAAACCTATGAGAAAAGGAAGGGCAAACCCAAGCCCTGCCATAGCCTCGCGGCCAAGGAGGGAGAGTTTCCATTTTCCTTCAACTTTTTTAAAGTAACCTTTTTTATTCTTCATAATCCTATTTGATCACTCCGTAGCTATGAGGCTCAACAGTCTGGCCTTCCGCCGTAATGGCGCGGTCAGAGTAGTTCACAACGATCTTTGTACCCTTTTCATAGGTAACTGCCACTACATCGTTTTCGATGAACTCGTGCTTTGTAATGGTCTGTCCCTGAAGAGGTCCGAGAATGTCGTTTACTTTCTTATAGTCTTCGATTGCCTTATCAAGCCAGCTTTCGTAGTTTACCGAATAGAGCTGGTCGAATTTGGTTTCTTTTAACACCGAGTTGTCAGCGTAGATCCACTTAAAGTACAGGCCTGCGCCGGATTCGATGCTCTTTAAGAGAGTGGTGTTATAGTCATCCGTCATGTTGAGACAGTCAAGAGCGTAGTCCTTGTAGCCGTGCATGACCATCTCGTAAAAAGGAACCACATCCGTTATGATCAGGCTTCTGTTTGAATCCGCAGGAGCATTGATGATATCCGATGCGCCTACTGCCATATAGTAATTGGCGTTGTCTGCCATAACTTTGTTGTCAAGGCCGGCAAACTTGCCTGCTGCCTCGGAGTTGCACAGGCTTGCGTCCTGTCTGTCGGTGTATCTTTCGCTCTGCTGGTCGGTGTAAAGCTGCCAGCTGATAGTTCCGAGATTAACACCTGCGTTATCGTACTTTGAGATCTTCTTAAGGACCTTGTCCGCAGCCTCAGCCGCAAGTGTGGGTCTTAAAAGATTGATGTAATCGTTCTTGTCCACCATGTTGTTGGAAAGATAATAGGTAGCTTCCCTGACGGTGGAACGGTCAAAGTACTTGGGTGCGCTTCCAAGAGGCGCGTATTTGTCAAAGAGTCCGTCTCTGTATACTCTTTGAAGCTCTGCGGTATAGAATACGTCGATTCCCTTGCCTGCAAGGTCCGTCATGAACTTCTTCTGGTTCATGCCGCCTTTGTTAAGCTTGGATACCGGCTTAACACTTGTATATGAATATCCGTGAAGGCCTTTGTTAGCCCAGCCGGAATAAATAACGCTTACATTGTCGATTCCCGCATTCACCAGGCTTCCGGTGATCTCAGCTGCCTGAGCGTAGGTGGTGACGGGAGTTACGGATCTGTACTTGATTCCAAGGAAAGTGGCATCCTTGTCAATTGCACCGATGTATTCAACGTAAAAAGGAATACTGTCTTCCGCAGTTTCGTTACCGGAAGAAAGAGGTGCGATCCATTCGTTTCTGTATCCTTCTGCCATTCCAGAATAGTCGGCTTTGTCGCCGCTTAAGAAATGATAGTCGATGGCGTAAACAGAGGAGGTCTTCTCTTCACCTTCTTTTTGCTTAAAGCGGTTCTCTGAGTACATCTGGAAGCTGTTGGAACCTACCACGTTGCCAAGGGAGCTCTCGCCGTACTCAAGGAACATAAAGCCTGCGTATACGTTGTTGTAGTTGTTGATCCTGCCTGATGTGGAGGCATTCAAGGTGGCATAGGCATCACCTCTTGCAATAACTGCGTAATATGCCTTGTCGCCTGTCTTCTGTCCGAAAACGGGAAGCTTAACTGCCAGAGACTGATCCGCCTGGGACTTGCTCTGAGCAAGAACGTTCATGGTCACGTCCTGTCCGTAAACAGGTGCGGTATATGAGGTATCCGTGATCCTGTCATAGGCTATGAGAGCGCCGCTTCCGTCGGGAACGAATATATATCCCTCGGAACCCTTGACTGCTGCTCCGAAATAAGGAAGCACGTCCACTTCCACAAGATTATAGCCTTCCTCGTTGTATTCGATGGCCGAGGGATCCACAGTCACCTGAAGCTTGTCTCCGGTCAGGCTATACTCAAGCGGTATTTTGAACCAGGGCTTTTTGTTCTCGGATTCGAATCCGTTGTCCTGAAGATCGAAATCGTAATCATCCTGAGAATAACCGATACTCTTTAAGTATCCCGCAAGTTCTTCTTTGACATATTCCTTGGCACCGGACTTAAGCACGTAGATGCTGTGAGCCTCGATACCGGGATACTGGGATATAAGATCCTTCTTCTCGGATTCTTTTACCTTGTCGAGTTCATACTTTGTATAGTTACGAAGAAGCTTCTTTGACTCGGATTTGTCAAGCTGTCCTGCGAATCCTTCAAGTCTTTCAACACTGATTACTTCGGGCAGGATGTACTTCTTGGCGGCTTCACCCAGAGTATAGGTGATCTTAACGCCCGAATCCCTGATCTCCGCTTCAAAGTTTCCTTCTTCTATGCAGTCGCTGTAATTGTCCATGGTGGCTTCCTGCACGTTGTCATTGAAGTAACGCACCGAAAGCTGGGATTTAAGCTGTCTTTTCTGATAAGCGGAAGCTATTGGATCATCGTCGGCAGCGGCAGGATTGCTCAGAAAGACGTCTCCGGTTTCTTTTACCCTGACGGCAATGTCCGTCTCCTCCTCGTCGTAGTAAAGCTCAAGGGCTTCGTTCTCCGCGATCTTCTTCATGGAGGAAAGTGCTTCTTTGTCCGAGGCGGAAGCGGTTGCCGCATCCGCATCGGCTGCCATGACCCCAAGGCCCGGAATCGTGGCAAGTGTCAGGGAAAGAAGCAGACTGTATGCAATTTTCGTAAAAGATTTGTTGATCATGCCGTTCCTTCCCGTCAGAACCTGAGTTCCTTGTATATAGTGGTAAAGAAAGTGATCATCTGCTGGATCACGTTAAAGAACAGTAATCCGATGAACATTATTATTCCCATGCCTACAACCGTGCAGATGCAGGTAAGTACAGTCTTTCGGAATGAATACTGGTGTGTCACCATTGTCCCGAAAAAGATAAGTATTCCGGTCCAGATATAACTGATGGCTCCAAGCACATAGTAGAATGTGCCTTCCTCAGCGGTTATCCCAAGTGACATGATGACCATGGGAACGCGGATCAGTATCATGGGTAAGAGAGCGTAGCCCGTAGCTATGAATATGTCCCGCATCTTGCCTTCGCCGTCCATGAGGGACGTAAGGCACCAGTTTGCCACGCACCAGAGCACATAGAGGATGGTAACTGTCAGGATGTCTACAATAACATTTACGTCCTTAAGTCTTACCTCATTAAAAAGAAACCCGGTGCACTGCTTTTCAAGAGTAGTTATAAGGATTGTAAGGACCACGAAGGTCAGTGCTGCTGCCAGAGATCCTCTTTTTTCTCTCTTAAGATCCCAGAACCCGTCAAAGGGATGGAAGATCACGTGGAAGCCGTATTTCAGTTCTCTTGCATAGCTCATCGCACTTCACCTGCCCATCTCTTTATTTTCCTTACTGTGAGGATTGTAAGCGGAATCAGAACGACTATGGCGATGATCAGCATGATCCTGCCGAAATTCTGCTCCATCAGCTCTTTCCTGTGATAATAAAGAGCCTTTGAATAGTACTTTCTGTTGTTTCCGCTCTTAAAATATGCCATCGCCTTCACGTAATCGCCTTCGGCAAGGAAGTTCTTGCCAAGACCCGTATAGGCAAATTCGCTGTTTCCGTTAAGTCTAAGGACCTCTCTCCACTCGGCTATGGAACCCTCGGAATTACCAAGGTCATTAAGCCTTAATGCAGAAAGAAGGTGCTCACCGTACTCGGTTATCTTATAAATAAGGATGCTGTTTAACTTGTAATCAAGGATGTAAAGCTTCGATGCATCAGCATTGGCACCGATGGCAACCGCGTTCTGAACATTTCCTTCCCTGTATCCGTTCCTTCCGAAAACGAAGAGGGAGTTTCCGTCGTAGTCGTAGCCGAAAACCTTGCCGTTAGCGTTATCAAGAATAAAATAACATCCGTAATCAGTTGCCGTAACATCCGTGAAACTGGACCAGTTTCCATCTTTTGACTGGTACTGATCACCGTTGATGGGATAGTGACCGAGGCGTCTTAAGATATCCTTACCCGTAGGGTTAAGGCGCCTAACTGCGTCGGCTCCGTTCATCATGTCTTCACGGCTTAAGTTGCCGATGGTGGCGTAGATGAAATTGTCTTTGTCAACGAATATATTGCTGTACTCCGTGGGAACTATGGTAGCCATACGGGCACGCTGTTCCTTGGTGGAGAAATAATGCTTCCATATATATTCGAAAGGTGAAACGCTGACCTGCGCGGCTCCCATAAAGCTCTGGAAGTTACCTTCCATGTCAAACTCGATGAGACCCATGTTGATACCGTATGCGGTAACGTAGATGCGGCCGTCGTTGTCAACTACCACCTTCTGAGGGATGTAGGCAACGGAATCATCGATAAGATCCGTTACGGGACGTCCGATGGCGCGGATATAATTTCCTTCACCGTCGTACTCAACGATACGTCCGTTTCCGCTGTCGGCAACGAATATGTGTCCGTCCTCCGCAACGAACACGCCCTGAGGCTTGGAAAGAAGGTCCGAAGAACCCGAAGCTTCCGTTATCTCCAGAAGCATCTCTCCCGCCTCATCGGTCTTGACAATCCTTGAATTGTCCGTGTCCGCTATGTATATATTTCCCCTTTTTATAAACATATCCTGCGGATTTTTAAGTCCTTTTTCAAACTCTGAAAAAGAAAGTGTACTGTCGTAGAGATACACATGGGGCTGAGCCACGCCTTCGGAGTAATAGTTGTAGCAGTAGGTCTCGTAGGGAACCTCCGCATGGGCGGTGGCAGGAGTCGCCATTACCGCGGTTGCCAAAACAGCCGCTGCGACGATCAGTTTTCTTTTTACCGAAATGAAACTGCGTTGTTTCATGCAACCCCCTATTCTTTGATACCCGAAGACACCATGGTCTCGATGATATTGCTCTGACATAAGATGAATATTGTAATCGGCACGATCATCATGATGACCGCAACCGCTGCCGTAGCACCGGCTCTTGAGATACCCGCTGCGGAGATCTGTGAAAGGGCGTAAGGCAGTGTCTTTAAGTTCTCGCTGTAGATATAGTTGCTTCCCTGCAGGTTCCAAAGATCCTGGAAGCAGAAAATGATAAGTGTGAGCCATGCAGGCTTAACACTGGGCATTACGATGGTTCCGAAGATCCTGAACTCACTGGCGCCGTCGATACGGGCTGCCTCCAGCAGTGAATCGGGAACCTGCTCCATGAACTGTTTCATAAGGAACAGACCCATGGGCTTGGCAATTGCCGGAATTATAAGTGATAAATAGTTATCCAGCCATCCGAGATGGGACATAACCAGGTAGTTGGGTATGGCCGTTACGTGGGTCGAGAACATGAGCGCAGTAACGATAAGCCAGAAAATAAGGTTACGTCCGGGGAATTTGTGCTTGGCAAGTGCGTAGGCGCAAAGGCTTGCAACCAGCAGATGTCCCACAGTTCCGAATACGGTGATAAATACCGTGTTAAAGATATAGCGGCTGAAAGGAACCCAAGATTCGCTCATCAGCACGAATATATCGTGGAAGTTCTTGCCGGTAGGGTTACGGACAAAGAACCTCGGCGGGAAAATAAACAGCTCTTCCAGTGGCTTAAGGGAATTGCAGATCGCAAGTAAAAGGGGCAATCCCATAAATGCGCCCATAATGATGAGAATTGCGATACTGAAGGCATTTCCCACCATGGAATGGCTCTGTTTTGCTCTTCTTTTGTGTTTAAACAATGCCATCTTACTGCCCTACCTTTCTGAGTAAGGCCTGGATGACCTTGTTGCAAAGTACCATTACGATAAACAGAAGTGTTGCGATAGCGGAAGCATAACCCATTTCAAAACGGATGCTGCCGTAGTCCACCAGGTGTGAAACAACGGTATGAGCCGCATAGTTGACACTGGGGAAGCCCGCCAGTGCTGCCAGCTGATCATGTATCGCAAAAGAACTGGTGATGGTCATGACCGCACCGAACATAAGCTGAGGCTTCATGGCAGGAAGGGTAATGTACCAAAGCTCCTGGAAACGGTTCTTGACGCCGTCCATGTAACCTGCTTCGTACAAAGACTGATCCACGTTCTGGAGTCCGGCAATGAATGAAAGGAAGCCGGTACCCATACTCATCCACAATACTACGATGATAAGGATCGGTACTATGTATTTCTGGTCTTCAAACCAGAGGTTGGGTGCATAGGTGATGCCAAGTTTCATGAGCCAGCCGTTGGCAAAGCCGTAAGCATCACTTGAGAATATGTATTTCCATACGATGTAAGCCTGTCCGGAAATGGTGGGCGCATAGAACAGAAGTGTCATAAATGCGCGAACCTTCTTGTTGCGGATATCGTTGATCATCCACGCGATGAACAGGGCCATAAAATATCCGATGGGACCCGTGATTATCGCAAAAAGAAAGGTGTTCTTGATAGCGGTAAGGAATACTTCGTCCGCGAAAAACAGATCGACGTAGTTCTGCCAGCCCACGAATCTGGGAGACTCAAGCACGTTAAAATATGTGAAGCTCAGTCCCATAGATACAAGCACGGGGGCAAGTATAAATACCGTAAAAAGAAGGCAGTAGGGCAGGATGAAAAGATAGGATACCTTGTGACGCTTCATATCCTTCCAAAGAAGCCCGGCTTTCTTTTTGATATAGCGGATGTATATGGAATTTGAGGTTTGGGAACCTGTTTCTTTTGCCATTTCAAATCCTCTGATCCGGCGGTTACTCCCTGACGGGAAGGCCGAATTCTAATCGCTTTCTGGTGATCTCGTAATTGATCTGTTTAACGTAATCCTGGAGGGTCTCTCTGGGATCCTCGTTATTGTTGTATACGGTGTAAAAGGCGTTCTTGATGTGACGCTCGGTAAAGTAACCGCCCGGAACCTGGGGAAGCGCCTTCACGTAGGACAACTGTCTGGTAAGTTCTCTGTAGTCTGCGGTAGCCCAGGGAAGATTCTCAAGGGCTTCCATGTTGGCCGTAGCCACACGTCCCGCAACACCCAGTACGTTCTCGATCTCGTTACCGTAATCCGTCTGGGTCTCGGCGCTCATCCACCACTTAAGGAACTCCCATGCTCTGTCCTGCTGCTTGCTGGTAGCCATTATGACGCAGGCTGTTTCCCAGGCGGAAACCGAATGGTCGATGGTGCCGTCTTCCTGCTCATAACCGGGAACTATGGTAAAGGCCCAGTCGCCCTTGATCTCAGGAGCAAATACGGAAAGGTAGTTGTACTGGGTATAGTCACCTATTGCAAGAGGCATCTCACCGGTCCTGAAACGGCTGGCCATATCGAAGGAAACGGGCATGTTGTAATTAACGTAATTGCCGCTCCACTGCTTAAAGGCAGCAACCGCATTCTCGGTATCGAGAGCGCTTGATTTGGAATCCTCGGTGTAATACTGACCGTCATGCTGATAAAGGAACATGGCGAAGGTTGTCCAGTCGGGGAAGATTCCCACGTTCATGTTGTTCTTCTGAATAACCGCCAGACATTTGTAAAACTCATCCCATGTACGTGGGATGTCAAGTCCAAGCTCTTCCATGATGTCCGCTCTGAAGAACATTACATGGAAGCTCATGGTCTGAGGAAGGGCGTACACACCGCCTTCCAGAGTAAACTGGTCAAAAGCCTCACTGTAGAAGCGTTTCTTTACTTCTTCAAAATCATCGAACTGAGTAAGATCCGCAACCGCATTTCTGAGGGCGTAGTTCATGGGTTCGATACCCGCAACGTTTAATGCCACATCCGGGCCCTTTCCCGCAAGAGTGGCAGAAAGAAGGACGTCCTTGTTAACAAGCTTAACGTTAACGGGAATGCCTTTATTCGGCACAAAATAGTTATCAACCAGTGTCTTAATGACGGTTGCCTGATCACGGCCGCCTCCGGTCATACTCGTAATGTTGGTACCGTCAGCCAGGATCCATACATCAAGGACATCTGTGCTGTCATCATATATCTCGCCGATGCTGTCGTAATCTTCCACGAAGCTTGCACCGAACTGTCTGATCTCACGAAGGATGTTGCTGCCAAGGCCTGCTTTGACCTTGGGGGCCTTGACATCGCTTCCGCATACGAGGATGTAGTCGATCTCAAGGGGCTGCTCGCTCATGGTAAGGTTCCATGAACTCAAGGAAACTATGTTATCCTTGAAAGCCGTCCACTGCTTGGCAATGTTCTCCGGCTTCTTGGTCATGCGGTCAAGCTGATTGATGAGATTGTCGATGGCCTGGGTCTCAGCGCCCTTTCTTCCGCGGGAGTATTCCTCCACCATGGCCTTAAGAGCCGTAACTACCTGCTGTTGCTCGGAAAGTGCCTTAAGAGTGCCGGGGCACTTGACTTCCAGCTGATAATCTCTCATGGTATCGGGCGTACTTCCGATTACCATCAGGAGCTCTCTGTAAGCCGTATTTAATTTGGTCACGCTGTCACTTGCAAGAGAAAGGATATCCGCAAGTTCCTGGCCGAGACTTATCTTGAACGTCAGCCTGTGTGTGCCCTTGGGAAGGTAAAAGAAATAAGGATTCTCACCGTCTCCCAGCACCGAAAGCTGCCACTCGTTCTCGTAGTAGAAGTAGAATTCGCCGGCTTCCTTAAAGGGTGTCTCACCGTCAATCTCAAGGGATCTGCACACGGTAACGCCGGTATTCTTGTTCTGTCTGTATTTCACCATGATCTCGTAAAGACCGTCTTCGGGAACCTCAAGGTCCCAGGTGATCCACTGGCCCACCAGCTTCCAGTTGGTGCCGCCTATGGTGTTAAGCCTTGTTTTGGAGGGACTGTAAGGCTCGGTAAGGCTTGACGTTCTGTCAGGAATGGGATAGAGGGTCGAATCGGATTTAAGTACCGCATCCTCGCCCTGTATCTTAAGCTCTGCAGAAGAAACCTCTTTCCTGCCTGCAGCTCTGTTGGCGCTGTCGTACTCTTCGTAGGTGGGAAGTTTTGCTTCCTGTGTAAGCTTTATCTCACCGATGATCATGGGCTCTTTGACCGAATCCAGGGTCAGGGTGTTGATGCCCTTGTCGAAATAGTACTTGTACGCGCCCGTGATATATCCGTCGCTGTCCTTAAAGAAAGCCTTCCGCCATTCGGGAACTTCCTTCTGCTTGGGACGAACGTCGTTGTCTCTTGAATCACGCTTAACTTCCTCGGCGTTGGTCCAGACTCTTGTAAATTCAAGGTACTGGGAGCCTTCAAAAGGAACCTTGCCGTTAACGAGGATCCGTCGCTCTATGGTGTTGTTCTTGCCTTCTACAGGGAAGTAGGTAAGCTCAATGTTGTAGAATCCGGCTTCTTTTACATCGAATTCGTATGTAACGGAGCCCTCTTCCTTGGTGTAGAGAGCCTTGCCCCGGCGGCCTTCGTAGTCACTTACCACTTCAAAAGCGGAATCCGCAACACTGTAATCTGCTCCGTTAACCGCCAATTCGGTTGCAGGCCTTGCAGCACCTTCGTGGCTTTCAAGATAAGCCTGGTAGCTGTCTGCGTCATGCACCATGGAACTGATGTCAAAAATCGGTTCCGCTATGTCCTTGGCCTGCGCCTTGGTCCCGCTTGCCGTAAGCATCAGGACTGCCGCAAGAGAAAGCGCTATTGATTTATGTAGGAAATTACCTTTCATTATTACGATTACCCTCTTTGCCCGTCCTTAACGCAGGGACCATTCAGCCGTGAATGCTATTTCCATGTCGCCGTTTTCTTTAAAAGAAATGGGAAGCCACAGATATCTTGAGTCGTTAAGCTTGTCTGAGAACCATCTGTCACCCATGTAGATCCAGGTATCTGTTGCAGGATCGTTGAAGATGCAGGTGCTCTGTGACTCGAAAGTCGTGTGGTTGTCATCACCCTTGCAGGGGTCTCCCATGTTGGTCCACTCACCGAAAATGGAATCGGCAGTGGCGTAGCTTGCCTGGTTGGGATCCCAGCCCGTGCAGCCCGAAGTCATGAGATAGTACTTGCCGTCCTTAAGGAAAAGTGCGGGAGCTTCTCTGTGTCCGCCGGGGAAGATCCTTATGTAATCCTTGCCGTATACAGCCTTGTCGGGTGCTACGTCAAGATAGGTGTAATCCTCGTTGAGTCTTGAAATATAAAGTGTGTAGTTCTCTTCGCTTGAGTAGATGATATATGCTCTTCCATCCGTATCGATGAAGAGGTTCATGTCTCTTGCCATACCTTTGCTGTCGGGATAGAAATCCTCCTGATCCGCAGGGCAGGTGTGAAGACGATATCTGTCAATGAACTTGTAAGGTCCGAAAGGCGAATCGCTCACTGCAACTCCGGCACAGGCCGCTGCGTAGTTGCTGTCGCTCTTTTCCGTAGGGCCGTCTGCATGGAACCAGAGAACGTACCGGTTATTCTTTTCGTTATAAATAAGCTTGGGACGCTCGATAACGGCACGCTCGGAATCAAGGCTAAGTGCCACGTTGTCAAGCTGTTCCTTTGAGTAACCCGCGTAAACTTCCTTGAAATATTCGTCGGTATCAAGAGAAGCTCTGCCGGGAACGTTACGCATGATCACACCTTCAAACTGCCAGTTGTACAGGTCTTCGGAAGAATATGCGCACACGCCGCCGCGATATCCGAGGGTCTTGTCTTCTCCGACCCACACCCAGCGGGTAACGGTCTCGCCTGACTTGGGATCCTTATAGGTAAGCTTCTGAACCTGACCGCCGTGAGCCTGTATCGGTGTATTCTCAGTATCTTTCCAGACCTCGCCCGGTCTGAAGGAATGATATCTTAACTTCTTTGTGAGCATCTTATAACTCCCCCTTAAACTCAGGAATTTTTCTTTTACCTGGGATTCAGTGACCGAATCCTGCAAAAGAAGCTGCTTGGCATCATCCAAACGTGCAAGATAATTCTCGGAAGATCCGGTGGTGTAGATCGACTCCGGGTCTTCAACATACATTGCTTTAACCGATTCCTCCAGGAGCTCTCTCGTAAACTCGGGAGTAACGGCGACCTTGATATAACTTAGGATCGGAGAATCCATGAAGTTCTTTCCCTTAGAGTTGTAAACCTTAAGATTGAGCTCTCCGTCCGAAACATTCACCGTAAAAGTCTGTTCATTTTCCTTGTAGCGAAGGATCTTGACCTGATCCACCACGGTATTGCCCTCGCAGGCTACGTCTGCCTTGCGCACTCCGAAAGGATTGTACATTCCGATGGTCACGGTGTATTCGCCTGTGGGAACTTCGAAGCCGTATTCGATGCCGGTCTCATTCCAGGTTGTTTCCGCTTCGCTGTCTATGGACCACTTGGAGGCCGCAGGCCCTTCACCAAGTGAATCGTTCTCCCTGACCATAACGTCGCTCTTTAAGTAACCCCAGGTCCAATCGCTGTCGTCACCGTATTCCCGCTCGGGTACCGTCTGGCAGAGGCCCTTTTGCTCGCCTTCTGCAAAAGAAACCGCATCTTCCGCGCCGCAGTCAACGTTATACAGGATAAAATCCGCCATCAGAAGCTCTTCGGGCGTCCAGGGAAGGCGCCCCGCGGCTTCCGTACCGGTG
>JAILHY010000102.1 GCA_024695575.1 Lachnospiraceae bacterium | reverse complement strand
CTTTTCCTCCAATGAAGGTTTTAACTCAACTTTACAATCAGGGCATTCTTTGATGCCTGAAACATATTCGCATTTACAAACCGGACAGATCACTGTTAGCCTCCCTGAGCTTATTTGCTGAGATATTCGTGAATTCCCTTGGCAGCAGCCTTACCTGCGCCCATTGCAAGAATAACGGTAGCCGCACCTGTAACCGCATCTCCGCCTGCAAATACGCCGGGCTTTGATGTTTTACCAAACTCTTCGTCAGCCACGATACATCTTCTCTTATTAACTTCAAGTCCCTTGGTGGTAGAAGAAATAAGAGGGTTGGGACTTGTACCAAGCGCCATGATAACTGTATCTGCACTTATCTCAAATTCGGAACCGGGTACTTCAACAGGGCTTCTTCTGCCTGATTCATCGGGCTCGCCAAGTTCCATCTTAATGCACTTGATGCCCTTTACCCAGCCGTTTTCATCAGCAAGGATCTCAACGGGATTGGTAAGAAGGTTAAATACAATACCCTCTTCCTTGGCATGATGAACTTCCTCTTTACGGGCAGGAAGCTCTTCCTCTGATCTACGGTATACGATATGAACCTTGGAGCCGAAACGAAGTGCCGTACGGGCTGCGTCCATTGCAACGTTACCACCGCCCACAACTACAACTTCCTTACCTCTCATAATGGGAGTAGGGCTTGTTTCGTCAAAGGCCTTCATAAGATTTGATCTTGTAAGATATTCGTTGGCGGAGAATACTCCGTTCAAATTTTCTCCGGGGATACCCATGAACTTGGGAAGTCCTGCACCGGAGCCGATAAAGATGGCGTCAAAGCCTTCTTTTTCCATAAGTTCGTCAACAGTAACTGATTTGCCGACTACAACGTTAGTCTCGATCTTAACACCAAGATCCTTAACGTTCTGAATCTCCTTGGCTACAACCGCATCCTTGGGAAGACGGAACTCAGGAATACCGTAAACAAGCACACCGCCAGCCTCGTGTAAAGCTTCAAAAATAGTTACATCGTAGCCAAGCTTTGCAAGGTCACCTGCACATGTAAGACCGGCCGGGCCGGAACCGATGATGGCAACACGCTTTCCGTTTGAAGAAGCTGCTTTCTTAGGCTTAATACCTGCAGCTGCCGCATTATCTGCAACAAATCTTTCAAGCTTACCGATGGAAACAGGCTCACCCTTGAAGCCTCTGATACATTTACCTTCACACTGTGATTCCTGAGGGCACACACGACCGCATACAGCGGGTAAAGAAGACGCTTCGCTGATAACTTCGTAAGCCTTCTCCATGTTGCCTTCTTTTACTTCTTTAATGAAGCCGGGAATGTTGATGGAAACGGGACAGCCCTTAACGCACTGCGCATTCTGGCAGTTTAAGCAACGGCTTGCTTCCTCCATGGCTTCTTCTTTGTTATATCCAAGACAAACTTCCTTGAAGTTCGTGGCACGAACCTGCGGATCCTGCTCACGAACAGGAACTTTCTTAAGAACATCCATAATCAAACCTCTTTCTTTTTATTCAATCATAGTGAAGATCTCTCCACTCCGCTTACGCTTCGGTCGAGATGACACAAAAAATGTCATTTCAAGCGGAGGTGTTTACACCGTAGTCGAGAAATCTTAGCAATTTCCGCATCCGCCGTGGTGGGTATTACCTTCCTTTGCTTCAAGGAAACGGCGTCCCTCTTCGGTCTTGTAAAGGGTCTGGCGCTTCATTGCTTCGTCAAAATTAACAATATGTCCGTCAAACTCAGGTCCGTCAACACATGCAAACTTAACCTTGTCGCCAACGGTCACGCGACATGCACCGCACATTCCCGTTCCGTCTACCATGATGGGGTTAAGGCTTACAACCGTGGGAAGATTAAGTTCCTTTGTAAGCTTGCACACAAATTTCATCATGATCATGGGGCCGATGGCTACGCACACATCATAGTGCTTGCCCTCTGTCTTAACCAGGTCTTCGATTACTTTCGTAACCATACCGGAGCGGCCGTAGGAGCCGTCATCTGTTGTAACATAAAGGTTTCCTGCAACGGATTCCATTTCTTTTTCAAGAATAAGAAGGTCATGGGTCTTGGAACCAACGATAACGTCGGCCTTAATGCCGTGCTCATGAAGCCACTTGACCTGGGGATAAACGGGAGCCGTTCCCACACCGCCTGCCACAAAAAGAATGGATTTGGCGGAAGTTTCCGAAACGGGAGCCGTAACAAGCTCTGAAGGAACACCAAGAGGTCCCACAAAGTCATGGAAGGAATCTCCTTCTTTTAACTCCGACATGAATTTGGTGCCTGCTCCCACAACCTGGAAAACTATGGTCACCGTTCCTTTTTCTCTGTCATAATCGCAAATCGTAAGAGGTATACGCTCAGATGTCTCGTGAGTGCGAACGATCACAAACTGCCCCGGAAGACAGGAATCCGCAACTCGTTTGGCATTTACCACCATAAGGTAAATGTTTTCGGTTAGTTCTTTGGCTTCTAAAATCTTATACATAATATCTCCTATCCAAACCCTTTCAAGGGGAATGATCAAAATCCGTTCAAGATATAACCTGATATAGCGTTACCCGACACAATATTGATATCGTTAGGATCCGATACCTTAACCGCGTAAACCGTGCCGGACTTGGTCTTGTTACCGGCATAATCATTTAAGTACTCAATGTAAAAGTAATAATATCCACGTCCCTCAATATCGTAGACATTGTTAAATTCGTAGGTGTAATAACCGTCCAGACCTTCCTTGACACCAACGGGATCGTCGATATGTCCACGCTCCACAAGCCTTACGCGAAGGGCGTTGTTGCAATCCTCCGGCTGAAGGCCGTCCAGGTGAAGGTCATATTCGAAGGTAACCACAGAACTCTGTGTTCCGTCCATGGCAAAAGAAACAAATTTGAATGTACTCTTACCATAAGGCATCTGAATGGGTGCTGTGTATCTTGTTGACTTCTGCGTAGGATCGGAGCCGTCTGTTGTGTAGTAATATCGCTCCGTTGCAGGAATCTCGGCAGTGATCTGGGTGGGTGCCGTATATTCACCGGACTCGGTAAGGATTACGGGCTTAAATTCAAAAGCAATGTTAATAAGATACTTACGCGTAACCACAGGACCTGCAACACCGTAAGAGTTGTAGCATACTGCACTGATGGTATAGTTACCGTTTTCAAGGAACAAAGGCGTACTGAATACCTCGGAAGTCTCGGAAGGTGTGGTTCCGTCCATGGTGTAATAAATGGTGCCGCCGTCAGTGGTCGAAAGCTTTAAAAGTATTTCTTCTTCATAAGTGCCTTCAGGTGCCGAAAACTCAGGTGAAGTAACCAGGTACTTGGAATAATCGGACTTAACCTTCTCTATGGGGCAGTTCTCCACAAGTTCGCTAAGCTTAGCGTAATTGCTTGCATTCTCATAAAGGGTTATGGTCTTACGGTAGGCATCTTCAATTTCTTTTGAGGACGCGGTATTGCTTCCGATAATATCCGCAAGTGTATACAACGCATCGTTTTCACGGCCGATTGTATAGTAATAATCGGCGATGGTAAACAGGTAGCTGTTGTCTCCCGTCATCTTGTGTGCCTTC
>JAILHY010000187.1 GCA_024695575.1 Lachnospiraceae bacterium | reverse complement strand
CTGAGAAGGCATATGTGCTGGGATTGCTTCATGATATTGGCAGAAAGTTTGGGAAACGTCATCTTGGGCATGTATCCGATGGTTATTCTTATATGATGTCGCTTGGATACGATGATGTTGCCAGAATCTGTCTGACGCACTCCTTTAATGAAAAGGATATATCAAAATACGTCGGCAACTTTGATACCACTGAAGAAGAGACTGCTTTGATAAAAAATAGGCTCGATGCAGTCGAACTTGATGATTACGACCGGCTGATTCAGCTTTGTGATTCGATTGCGGGAGCAGAAGGTGTTATGGATCAGATTGCGCGAATGACGGATGTTAAGACTCGCTACGGAGCATATGATCAGGAAAAGTGGGATACCAACATAAGACTCAGAAAGCATTTTGAAGATATGATGGGTGAGGATCTTTATGTTGTTGTCGATAAAGATAATTACAGACCTATGGCGTTTCAGAAGGGAAAATCATTAAATGCTAGCACAGAATAAAAGTGGATGGAAACTGCTAGAATACCTGAACGTCAGCGAAGACAGAATATCGGATTATGAAAACGTTACAGGCTCTTTTGCCATAATAAAGGATTTATTCACTCTGAAGGAGATGAAATGGAACGAATCCGTCTGTGGGATTTAAAGGAAGATATCGGTTATGTTGACGAATGTGATCTGAAGATGGCTGAGATGACCGCAGACATTATGTGGTATAATAGTTCCGGTGTTTAGAGACTGGCTTACGGAGGTTAAGATTATGAAAACACTCATATCTATATTAAAGAATATCGGGGTTATAGCCCTGGCGATACTTGTAATGGTGGTTGGGACAATACCGGGGAATTATTTGATGGAAGTATTACCGGGACCGTATTTGGATCATATTATTGTATGCATTGTTACGATAGCTTGCGTAATGCTTTTGGCATGGCTGCTTTCGACAAAAGTATTAAAAATAAGCGCTGATGAATTGGGGATCAAACCTCGAAAGATTAAATTGCTTTATGTGCTTTTGGCCATATTATTGCCGATAGCAATACTTATATTCTATACGGTATTGTCGGGAAGAGCTTATGTTGCCGATGGAGTGGAGTTGGCACCTTCAATAGTTTATGCCATATTCTCAGCGGGACTTATGGCCGGTGTTACAGAAGAGGTAATATTCAGGGGCATTATTTTCCGCTACATGAAGAAAACATTGGGAACGACCGTTGCGGTGATAGTTCCGGCTGTTTTATTTGCGGCATTACATATAACAAACATGGAAACCTTTAATTTGACAGACCTTATTTTGCTGCTCCTTGCAGGTTCATCTGTGGCGGTCATGTTTACATTGATGGCTCTTAAATCCGGCACAATCTATCTTGGCGCGATCGCACATTCCGTTTGGAATATGCTCATTATTGGCGGTATTTTCGGTGTCGGTGGCATTGTAAACGGTATGGATAACTATTCTTACCTGATTATACCGATCGAATCTCAAAGCAAGCTTTTGACAGGCGGCAATTTCGGAGTCGAAGCAGCAGTTCCGGCCATAGTCGGCTATATTATTGTTGCGGTTTTGGTATATGTAATTGATAAGAAGCCTTTGAAGAATGGAAAATAAAAACACACACTAGTTCATAGGAGAATTTACATGCAGGATATTTCGATGTAGTATTCATGGAAGGGGGAATCCTCCATTACTTCCATGATATAAACGAATTCATGAGTATCATGTATAGACTCTTAAAAACCGGTGGAAAACTAATCTGCAGTGATTTCCATCCTTTTACCAAGATCTCAGATATACTGAAGTTTGGACAGCCTACACCGGGATATTTCTATTCAGAAGTATTTGAAGGCGAGATGGCACATGCGAGGTTTTATGACGAAGAAACCCGTAAGCAGATACCCAAGTGCCAATACAGAAAATATACGATAAGTGAGATAATAAACGGCATCATCGGCGCGGGATTTGCTCTGGAGCGATTCGATGAGCATCCCGCATGGGAAGACGAAAAGCTTCCGGGGGAATTTACGGCAATTGCGAGGAAATGATGATGGAAGAGCTGGAGTTTTATATTCCCAAGCTTGAGGAATTGTGGTTTTATCAAAAAATGATGGAGGATCCGGATACCATGTCCTACAATGCAGGCTGGGACGTGTCGTACAAAGGATATCACAAGGATACCGGCGTAATAGATTTTCCGAGAGAAGAATGGGAAGACTGGTATTCAGACTGGATCGGTAATGAACCGGAGCGTTTTTTTGCATATATCAAAAGGAGCAGAGACGGTGAGTGGATAGGAAACATCAATTTCCATCACAATAAAATAGAAGACTGGTGGGACATGGGCATAGTTATTTATGCACCCTACAGAGGAAATGGTTATTCCAACACCGCACTTAAGATGCTTATGGACCATGCATTCAATGATTGCGGCGTCACTGCACTTCACAATGATTTTGAGCCTGAAAGGGTCGCAGCCAGGAAAGCGCATATCAAGGCCGGATTCAGGGAACTTGGTGTGGAGAACGGTATCTGTCAGTTAAAAATAACAAAAGAAGAATATATGGGGGATTAAATGGCATCAAGCATAGTACCCTGGAATTCTGTGCCAAAGAAGTAAAGAAGGAATTCAAAGAAAAGAACGGAAGTTACAGATAAAAGAAAAACCCTGCATTTCTGCAGGGTTTTCTGTTGCAAGATAATTACTCTAAGGTATAGTCAGGCTCAAAACTGTCACCTTCGGGCCAGATCTCAAAGAGAGCAAGCTCCTCAGTTGAAATATCCCAGGTAATCTCGAAGACTGTTTCGCCGCTCTGGAATATATAGCGAAGCTGTCTTGTATCGCCGTAATCGTCATACACGTGATAAGCTTCGTGTCTTTCTCTGTCGATCTTGGTAAATCCGTACTTATCTGCGAGGATCTTGTAAATCTTAGGCTTAACGGTCTCAGCGATCTCAAGCGCCTCCTCATCGGTGTAACTTCCCAGTGTAGCCCAGTGCTCTCTTCCATCAATGGCAACTGCTATGAGATGAAGATCATGCATTCCGAGTGCTACCTGATAACCGGTGCTGGCGGTTGAACCACCTTCCTGTTCCCAGTAAATCGTGTACATATCATGGGGAGCGTATTCAGGATTGTCATTGGAGGGCTTAAATGCCTTTACGCGCGCATTCCAGCCGTCGGGAAGATCTTTGCCGATGAAGTCCTTGAGGTAATTATATCCAAGATTGATGAGGTCTTCTTCGGTAGCAGTGTCAATATCTACATAAGGATTATTGAAACCTGATTCTTCATTGTATTCTTTTGCCTGTTCTTCGATCATGTACTCTGTTTTGGCGGAATAATCAACAAGCTGAAGAAGCTGTTCATCGTTCATTTCTGCTGCAGGGATATGAAGCTGATTGTCTTCCTCAACAAAGCAAACGGTGCTTCCGTCCCAGTCGTTGAGAGATTCAACTTTCTCTACACTCTTTTCGGGGAATACAGACTGGCTGTTGTACTTACGCTCCAGTTCAGCCATTCTTAGAGATTCTTTATTGGAAAGAGAGCGGCTCCAATTTCCGTCCATGGTAACTTCGGTGTTGTTTTCAAGCTCATATACATAGTCAGCACGTTCTTCTTCCGACATGCTTTCCATACGAGCCTTAACGCTTGTGTAGAAAGCATTTGCGGTGATTCCGGTACTTCCGGCTACTCCCATGATAATGAGGGCGGTAAGTACTTTGGCGTACTTAAAACGAAGATCACCGGCTCTTTTCCCTTTTTTGCAGTTGTTATATAACTCACGCTTGCCGTTATCGGTAATATCAATATTTGAAAACAAATCTTCACTTAAATTATACTTGTTCACAGATCAACCCTCCGTCGTAATTTCTTCCAAGTTCTGCGAGGATCTGCCTTGCCCGCTGAAGCCTCTTTTTAACGGCTCCTTCCGATATATGCAGGATATAGGCAGTTTCCTTAACTGAGTAACCCTCTACATAATAAAGGATCACCACGCTCTTCAAGTTATAACTCAAATTCCAGATAAGTCTAAGTTTCTCTTTGTCTTCAACATTCATTCCGCTTGTGATCACAAGGCTTTCCTCCACCTCTTCAAGAGGGATCGAAGCGTGTTTCTTGTGGAATCGAAGGAATTCTTTACATTTATTCTGCGAGACTTTGATAAGCCAGGCCTTTCTGTGTTCTTCGGAATTAAACGAGGGGTTCTTGGTCATGTAGGTTATGAACGTCTCCTGAAGTACGTCCTTAGTATCCTGATCATTTTTGAGGATAATGAAACATACTTTGTAGAGAAGGCTTGAATAGTTTTCTATGACCCACTCCAAGCGTCTATTCCGCTCTGCTTTATTCATTTATTGTCCTCCCGGAAACTTGTTTCAGCAGGTCCTTCGCGAATGGCCTTACACTGTATATATGTTTTCGAAATGGAAAAGGTGACAACATTTTATAATTTTTTGTAAAAAAAATAAAGTTGCTTCATCTTCACCGCCGTATTTCATTGATATTTCAAGTGACGCAGGGATGATAAAGTGATAAAATCAAAGTGTCTCTATTAACAACAGCAAAAATCTACTGATCTTGGTTCATAATATGCGTACAATTCTCCATAATAATGTAAAGTTCATATTGAAGGATATCGAGGATGCCTGGAATACCCATCTTGACGATTCGGACTGGGAAGATGTTGTTTTACCCCATGACTGGGCGGTAAGCAGGCCGTTTTCCAAGGATAATTCAAGCGGAACGGGGTATCTCCCCGGAGGCACCGGATGGTATCGGATACATTTTGACCTGCCGGAGGATGTGGCCGATAAGGACGTAACAGTCTGCTTTGGCGGCGTTTATAAGCATGCGCAGGTTTGGTGCAATCAGTATTATCTTGGAAGCTGGGCCAACGGCTACACTTCTTTTGACTTTAATATCACTCATGCCATTCGCCCCGGGAAAAAGAACATGCTCACAGTCAGAGTGAGTCATGAGGACATAGCGGATTCCAGATGGTATACAGGTTCCGGTATCGAGCGAGAGGTTTCTTTGTTGATCCAGCCCAGAGTCCATGAGATCGTAAAAGAAAAATCTTTTAAGGTACTAAACATTCACGGAAACGAGGCGGAGATCGAAACAGAGCATGTAATAGTTAACAGATCCGGGGTTGAGGCAAGATACCTGGTAACTGACATTGTTTCTAATAAAGAAGGAACTTCTTTCAAAGGAACTCTAGGTGCAGGAGAAACTGCGGAGGTAAGGCTTAAATATACGGTTAAGGATATAACCTGCTGGTCTCCTGATTCACCGATGCTCTACGAATGGAAGACTGTAGTGGAATCGGAAGGCACTAAAGATGAAACTCAAAGCATGGTGGGGATACTTTCGACTCGTTTTGACCCTGATAAAGGTTTCTTTTGCAATGATGTGCCTATGAAGATAAAGGGAGTCTGCCTCCATGAGGACGCAGGAAGTTTCGGTAACGCGGTTCCTAAGAATGTGTGGAGAAGGCGCCTCCGTAAGCTTAAGGAAATGGGCACAAATGCCATAAGGATGAGCCACAATCCCCATGCTGAGTGCCTTTACGAGCTGTGCGATGAAATGGGATTCTTTGTAATTGACGAGATATTTGATGAGTGGGAAGGCCCCAAGAACAAATGGTGGCAGGGGCACAATGTTTATCCTCCCAAGCATCAGGGATACTATCTTGATTATCCTGTCTGGCATGAGAAGGATGTGGAGGCCTTTGTTAAGGCAAGGCGGAATCATCCCAGCGTAATAATGTGGAGTATCGGTAACGAAATAGATTATCCCAACGACCCTTATTGCCACAAGAGTTTCGGTGAAATGACCGGTAACAACGACGCCGGAAAGCCTGCTCAGGAGAAGCAGTACGACGATCAGAAGCCCGATGCGGGAAGACTTGTACCGCTGGCAAAAGAACTTACGGAACTTGTTAAGAGATACGACAGAACAAGGCCGGTTTCTTTGGCATCCGCATTCCCGGAGCTTTCAAGCAACACGGGATTGTTTGATTGCCTTGATGTCATCGGCTACAACTATAAGGAACAGTTTTACGAGCAGGATCACAAAAGATTTCCCGATAAGCCCATATTCGGAAGCGAAAACGGTCACGACTACAAACAGTGGAGAGCTGTTGTGGATAACGACTATATTTCCGGGCAGTGTCTGTGGACAGGCATAGATTATCTTGGTGAAACAAGGGGCTGGCCCGAGCACGGTTCTAAGGCGGGACATCTTACTACCGCGGGATTTGAGAAACCGGACTTTTACCTTCGGAAGAGTTTCTGGAACCACAAGGATAAGTTTGTAAAGCTTGCGACCTGCAGGAAAGACACGCCCGACTGGATGGAGCTTAGGAAATTCAGGTGGAACTACGATGCGGGGGAAGAGATCAAGGTCGAAGCCTATTCAAACCTCGATGATGTGGAACTATTTGTAAACGGCAGATCCTTTGGACCAAAAGAAAGAGATGATATGGGCAAGTTCAGCTGGTTCATCCCATTTGAGGCAGGAACCCTTAAGGTCACAGCCAAGGACAAGGACGGCACGGTTTACGAAGACACTCTTGAAACGGAAAATGAAGGGTACCGTCTCACGGCAAAGCTTCTTAATGATGAGGAAGAAGAAAGCGACGCATCTTACGGGCAGATCGAAGTAATAGTTCTGGACGCAAATGGTAATATAGCAAGAGATGCAGATGTTTCCGTTACTGTAGAAACCTGCGGAGCTGTTTCTTTTGCACACATGGACAACGGAAATCTTGCGGACACATCGGATTACACGTCAAACAAGCGAAATACCTTCGAAGGACGTCTGATGGTATATGTGCGGCAAACCCGGGGGACAGGCGAGTCTAAAGTGACCTTGAGAAGTTCCGTAGGGAATGTGGATATTAAGATTGGTGACGTATAGAATCAATACGCCAGAGGTAGTTTAAATGCGGATAACCGAGATCGATGACAATAACGAACGCTTCTTTGATGCGGTAATAGGAGAGCGTTACGGAAAAAGAAAAGGAACCGAGACCTTCCTCGGCCTTGTGGATGATGAGGATCTGGCTGTGGGAGCGGCCGTTGTTGAGGCCGACGGGGCTGATCTTATGCTTTCCTATATCGGGATAGCGGAGAACAGGCAGAGGCAGGGACTTGGAAGCTTCTTTATCAAATCCATTATAGAAAGTATTGATGACAATCTCTATGACGGGCTTCAGGTGATACTTTTCCTTAAAAACGGGGAAGAGAAGGGTCCGGTTCCGCAGTTCCTTATTAAGAACGGCTTTTCCTGCCGGAAGATTGATGGAAGGCGTACGGTATACGACTTAAATGCAGTCATTAAGGGTAAAGACCTGACTGCAGACAGGCAGTACGACAAAGGAAAGATCGTGGAGCCCGGCGCCGTCACGGAAAAACTTAAAAAGAAACTGAGAGAGACGGAAGAAGGCCTTGAAATGAACGCAGGCGCCTATTTCTCGGCAGACAGGATAGTTTCGAAAGACAATGAGTTCGGCGGCATATATGTGAAGGGCGAAGAAATAATGGCGGCTCTGTGCGCGGTTCCTTTTGCGGACGGAGTGAGAGTCGAAAGCATATATGCGGCTCAGGATGGAAGCGACGGGTTATATGAGCTCATAGAACATGCGAAAGCCAGGGTGAGCAAATCAGGTGTATTTTCGGGGAACCTGTACATTGACACCATAGGGAGCGTTCTTATGAGGTTTGAGGATGCAAAGATGGGTTACATGGGTGTAAAGCCTGTTGAAGCCTTCGAAGCATTTGTGTTTGAGAGGGGAAAGAATGAGTAATCAGGGTTTATTAAAGTCAAAGAAAAGGGTATCGAGTGAGGTTCCCGAGGCTATCCATCAGGATAGGACCACAGAGCTTGAGCAATCCTTTGACAGGCAGGAGTTAACGCAAACTCATGCTCCTGTTATGAGCAGGCGAGAACGGGAGAGGCAGTTTGGAACTTTGGCGCCTTTATATCTTAAGGTCGGAGAGGCTTCCCAGCGTGACATCAGGATCGTTAAACAAAGATACGATGAAGTAAACGCGGCATTTGACGAAGCAACAAGAAAGTTTGCGGATACCTGCAGGGATGAGCTTAAGAAACACAAAGATGTTGAATCCAGAAAGAAATGTAACGATGACCTGAAACCTGTCATAGCTTTCGGGCTTCTTATCCAAAAGAAGCGTGACATGCTGACGGGTCTTATGAGCAATCAGGAAGAAAAGCGCGTTGTTTCGGAGGTCGACAGAAAGTATGAAACCTTCGAATGCGAAAATATAGTTTCTCCGTTTCTTTCGGAATATGACGAAACTGCCGAAGTCATCGGAATGATGACGGTAAATATTTCATATATAACCAAAGCCATTGAGAATTATGATGATCCCGTGATCTTTTCGCACTTTGCAAAGATCGCGGACAGCAACTTCACCAACTGGGAGAATGATCCCGGGGCTGATGGCGAAACTCCGGATTATCGGGAAATCCTAAGCAAAGAAAAGATTCGCGCGGAGACCTTCAGAAGCGCTGTAAAAGTCAAGACCGAGGGAGAAAGAAAGCTTTACCGCTTTAATAAAGATTTTGTTGATTCATACCTTACAAGCGTTCGAAGACTGGGTACCTCCGAGGAAGCGGAGCGGATGCTTGGCTTCGATACGGCCTTCGATCCCATCAAGATAGGTAAGAACCTCTGGCCGGAAGCAGCCGAAAGAAAGGATGAGGCAGCACGCTGGCGTACCGATATTCTTTATTCCACCAGAATGAACTACGAGCTGTTTTTAAAGATAGCCACCAAGTACTCCGACAGCTCCAGATCCTTTAACAGAGAAGAAAAAGCACTTGTCGATTCTTTTACCGGTATAGGGGCAGCCCTTCTGCCGGTCTTTAAAGCTGTGTCCGCAGCCTTCGAAAAGGCTATGGCAAAGAAGGATGCAGATCCCGAGAAATTATATTCCCAATATGTTGAGCTGTCCGCCGGGATAGGAGAGCTCTTCGGTCATATGCGCAAAAGCTACCATAACCTGTATGACAGGATAAGCGCAGATTCACAATTTACCATCGGAAATACCGCACAGGTCTTAAATGCCCAGGTTCAGGCACTGAAAGCTATGTCGTATGACGGCGACAAGCCCCTGGATCTTGACAAATTATCGCTGGATGATGTCTCAAAGCTTTGCAGTGAAATGGTATCAAGCGGTGAAATGCTCATTAATTACGCAGACGATGCCATTGAAAACGAGCCCGTGGAGCGAAATATCCGGGGCGTCAGATACAGTGCGGAATTTGGCATTATGGCCGCTGATGCGGATGTGGAATTTGACGAAATAACCGACAGACTTAAGACAAGGCACGAGCAGGACGAAGCGCGTAAGAGCGCTCACCTTGCAGAAGAAAGCCGTATCAGACAGCTTAAGGAAAGACGCGCGATCCAGCTTCGTGAAAAAGAAAGACTTGAAGAGGAACTGCGCCAGTTTAAGCGTGAAGAAGCCATTGCCGCAGAGATCGAGGCACACCAGACCGTTCATATCACCCACCTTCACGGAATCGAGAAGGGCTATGTGCCAAAGGATTCCCTCGGAAAGATCCGTTCTTTTACGGATTACGAGGGCAAGAAGGTGGAAAGCGTCGGCAAAATGAAGGCTTTTTTTGACAAAAAGAAGCTTAAAGGCGATGCCATAAGGGTTCGAATGGAGAAACACGTAAGGCTCTTCCTTTCAGACAGGGAAGGTGTTACGGATGCGGGAATGATGCGGACTGCTGTAAATCTGTTTTCATCCTGTGGTATCAAGGACCTTGTAAAGAAAGAAAAGAGTCTGAACATATCGGACAAGATCAAGCTCAATAAGATATTCGAGTTGACGGAATCCGGCGTTTCAACGGATGTACGAAGCGTGATCGCAGAGATAAAAGAAACTAAGCTCATCCCCGACGCGGATCCAAGTACTGAGATCGCTTTCGACAGTCCCTTTATGATGCAGCATACGGATGCTGCAAGGCTCATTCTTTTGCATAAGCTGATGCTTGGCATGACGGAGGAAAGTCTGGGGGCAGGGGTAAGCGCTTCGGTCAAGGACAGAGTTCTTGCGATCAAGAGTAACGTTAACCTTATGTATAACGCTCTTACGGGGAGTGAGGAATACAAGGAAGCTCTCAGGGCACAGAAGGTTTTGTTCATTGAGAGTGCCTTGAAACATACGGGAGAGTTAATTACCGATATTGAAGCCCAGCTTGATACTTATGAGCCGGAAGCTTCCCTCAGTGAAACGGACAAGATCTCACAGGCGCAGATAGACCGTCTGGAGCAGATGGTGAGCGACAGCAGCCACGCTGCCATAACCCTCGGAACCCAGAGGCACGAGCATGAAAAGCTTGCAAGGCATACCGTTTCGAAAGAAGAGATCGACAAAAGGCTTGATGCTCTGAGGGCCGAAATGGCGAATACCACCATCAGGCTTAAGAAACCCGAGAAGAGGTTTGACTATGAAAAGCTTCAAAAGCGCGTAGAAGAAGAACTGAGTCAGACCGCGTATGCCCATTTTGAAGCGGAAATGGCGGCAAGAGTAAGCGGCTGGAAGGAGCTGCCTGCGGATGAAAAGCGTTTCATAACCGAGCAGGCTATGCGACAGATCCAATATATCATGCCCAAGGACATCCAGGATATAAGACGTTTTACCGCGTCGGATATGTCTTATTTTGTGGGTATCATTGCAGGAAGGCTTAAAGGCCGGGATCTTACAAAGATAAGAGAAAAAAGGGAAGAAGCAAGCCGTTTCAAAGAAGCCATAGTTGCGGAATGCTGGAGTTCCAAATTTGATAAAGGCGCGTTTGTAAAGCTTAAAGGACTTGAAAAATCCACTGCTCCCGGCGCAGGTGCGATGCGCGGTGAGCGTCGTATCGAAAGAATAAGAGGCCTTGCTCCTCTTGTTAAAAAGGCATGTAAAGAGCTTGGAACCAAGGCACCCAAGACCTTCTACGAATTCTGTGAGACCGGTGACTATATTAAGGCCGGCACGATTACGGGCGGTAAGAAGGGATACGACAAGGCCCTTAAGGATTACAGAAAGTACATAGACAGTTGTTTCCCAAATGAGGATGTCGTATTTGAGAAACCTTTCTTTATCGACGGAAAAGAACGAAAGACCGCGGGTGACGTGGCATCTTTGATTAAGAAATATTACAGCGAATACGGTGCAGATGAGGGCGGTGAGGCCGTAAGCCGGACTCTGGAGAGCGTTCTTAACAAAGAACACAACGCGGATTATCAGAAGGAACTTTTTGCCAAGCATATAAAGTACAGAGAAAGACTTGAAATTACCAGAGACTTCTACAAAGCTCACGGAGCAAAGTTCTCCGAGGAGATTAAGGGGTATCTTTCGGATGCGCTTTATGCTGAAGACAGTGTCTGGGGCAATGTACAGAACCACCTGACCGAATACGTAGACCTGCAGAAACGTGATCCCGCCATCGTGGAGCGCACAGGACAGCGTATTAAGGCTTTGCGCGAATTAAACGGAGGACAGCTGACCGTTCTTCTTCCGGTTCTTTTGAAGAATCCGGACTTTGCCGACAGGATCGCGTCTTTGGACGAGGATGAATATCTTACATTCCTGTCACAAAGAATGCCAAGATGCAACGATGTTATCCTCAATATGATGAAATACGGCTACATAGACCAGTATATCATCGAGCGCGGAAGCCGCATGGCAGAGTATGTCATGAGCGACGAGACCGCTAATCTGGACGAGTACCTTGGATTAAAGGAGCTGACAAGCCAGATAGACGGTCAGCAGATTATTTACAACGGAAGTACCATGACCTTTAAGGAGGCCATCGGAGCGGAGCTTACCAAGAGTGCCGCCGAAAAAGAAAACGGTCCGGAAGCTTTCTTCCACGGCGCTTTGGTCATGGAAGTCCTGGCAAAAGAAGGTGCCGCCGCCATATTAAATACAGCCAAGATGAAGGCTCACAGGGAAAGGATTGACGTAAACGTTGCGACCCTTAAGGAAATCCTTGCGGACGAAAGCCTCTTTACCAAGAAGCTTGAAACAGGCGAAACAGTGCCTTTGACGGAGAATGAGAGAAAGGCCGCTCTAATAAGCATTTACCACAATGAGCGAAAGAACGTGCTTTTTGCATCGGCGGACAGATACAAGCGTCATTTAAGATCCAGGATCAAAAATGACATTTCCGTTATCACATTTAACTTTGTTCAGGCCGCCAAGCTCACGAAGGTTAACGAAGAACAGAAGATATTCGGAGCTGTCATCCGGGATCAGAAAAAAGAAGGAAGAGAATATTTCAGATCCTTTACCGACGAAAGCGACAAGCTTCTTTCTACTGCCGCTCCCGATTTTAAGAGGGGAGTGTTCAGGGATACGGATTTCTCTGCCGAAGACAAGGAACTGTTGGCAGAGGTTTACAGGGATCGAAAGCTCTTCATGCAGGATCCCGCCACCGCTGTTATCTACAATTCCGTCATCAAGCGGATGATCGCTCACTCCGCAGGCATCAAAGCGGAAAATGAAACAGATTCAAATCCCGTCCTTGTAAGGCGCGATATTGTGGCGCTTTTATCATTGCGGGTTTTCTTAAATGCGACGGATGAGTTTATAGTAAACAAAGCAATTCCGGCAGGGCTTATTACCGAAGACGAGACTTCCGCTTTCAGAAGCGGTCTCATGGAACTTTATGCAGCCCAGATCATGAGCGGAGCGGTTACTTACACCACCAAGGATTACAAAAAGTTCATCGGCGAGCTCTTTACCTCAAAGGTTGAGAACGTGTTTCTGGACAAAAAGCAGGGCCTGGGCGCTGCAAGGTACATAGTGGACGACTGGGCAGGTATTTCCTCTATTTCCAGCGAATCCGCCACGGGCGAGAGAAAGGATGATACCAAGAGCCGTACCGATTTTGAAAAGAAACTCGTCAAAGTCATGGATAAGGATTCAAAGGCAAAGTTTGAAAACTTCTCAAATGATGCCAAGGTTTTGTTTGCCCATCTCCTTACCCGCAGCACCGTTGGTATCTCACTGGATGATATACTTCGGACAGCCCTTGGTCAGGCAGCAGGCATAGAGGAAGGCATTGACTTAAGCACGGATGCCATCGTGTTCAATTTCCTCCATGGCGAGTCCATGTCCGGAGATCTTACCATGATAGATTATGCTTCTTTGACCGAAAGTCTTGCGTCAAAGAAGGAGATCATAGCTGAGACCATTACCCTTGTGTCGGAGATCACCACCACCAAGGACAAGATGATATTGCTTGAAAAAGAAACCGAGGAGGAACGGAGACTTACCCTCGAACAGCTTCACGAAGAGCTGGCGGATGCGGTTTCTTTTGCCAACGGAACGGCTTACGAGCTTAAGAATAACACAAAACTTCCAAACAACAGAAAGATTTGGCGCTATTATACGGTGCTTCGCACCTTTGCCCTTGAGTTTGACCAGTTAGACAAGACCGAGGAAAACGAGCGAACCAAGGAGGAGAGGGAACTTCTCGAGGATTACAGGCAGCTTCAGGAATATGTCCTTCTTTTGGAGAATGAAAGGTCATGGAATCAGGATACACCCGAGGAAGACAAGACGACCGTAAGGGAATCAAAGCAGCGTATTGAGGACAGATTTGCAAAGACGCTGGGACTTTACGGAAGTGTAGCCGAAGATGAGAAACGTGATGAAATCTACAGAGGGATCAGGGATTATCTTTACGAAAAGGATTCAAAGAAATCCCAGGGCGAGCTTAGGGTACTGGATCGCGAAGAACGTGAGTATCCAAGAGACGTAGTGGCCGCCGTCAAGAAGATCGACAAGTGGGTTGCGGAAAATACCACAAAGAGGCTTGGAGATACGGAGTCAAGCTTTGCTGGCGAGATTCTAAGTCATCCCTTTAGGGAAAGATTATTTGTTTATTACGTTATCGAGTTTAAGAAATATGAGGCACCTACGGAACTTGACGCTGCCATGGCTTTAAACGGTTACGTGCCGGATTTCGAAGTTTTCAAAAAGAAAATGGAGCGTTCCCGCTTCAATCTTGTTCACCAGCTTGCAAGTGGCGGGCTTAAGAATTACGGCATGATCAGGGAGACCGGCGCCATGGATTCCTACGGCGTAAACAAGACTCACAAGCTTGAAGCCGCAATGCGAACCCTTGACGATCAGCGCTTTAACATGCAGGAAAGGCTTAAGGATATTTCCGGCAAGCGCGGAATTGCGGGTAAAGTTGAACTTCCCAAGGCGGTCAGAGTCAGAGAGGCCTGCTATATCAATCTGGTGGCAGAGATTGCCAGACAGAAGGGCCTTTTGGATGCAAAAAAACGTGATGAGAAGGCTATCGCCGCCCAGGGTAATGTGGTAATGCGGGCATTAAGCAGGCTTATAGCGGCTGACGGAGAAGTAGCCGCTACTACCGGAATGGAGCTTGCAAAGAGAGATTATCTTGGGGAATTTGGAGACCGAAAGACCTTAAAAAAGCCACAGGATGATGATGCCGATTATACGCAGGATGTCATAGAGGGCGTCAACCTGACTTCGAGTCTCGGAGATACGGCAGGTGACATAGTTAAAGAGTACCAGCAGCTCGATATACTGGGTCATACCATCAGTACATGGAATCTAAGCGACAGGGGTGTTTCGGATCTCTTTAAATCCGTGACTGCGTTTAGGACCTTAACGGGTATCACATCGATCCTTTCTACCATAATGGAGGTAAAAGAAGGAACGGATACAAAGGATTCCAAGACCTTCTCAGAGAGGATCCTTGACAGAGTGCATAATCTTGAATCTGTTTCGGATTCCGTGGAAGACGTATGCAGCATAGTGGAGCATATCAAGCCGGCGCTTAAGGGTGCGCTTGATAATGTTACGGGGTATGTTTCCGCAGGAACCCAGATAATTGCAGGTACCTTCGAAACCGCGGTTGCTCTAAGCCGCAAATATACCGTAAGCAAAGGTGAGACCAGCGCTTATAAGTATGTGGAGGCAAGGAAAGAGCGAAAGGAAACGGATAAGAACGAGCCGGAACCCATTTCCGGAGAACAGCTCCGGCAATCCATTTCGAATGTGGCAAAGATGCAGCAGAGAACCCTGACTGGTGAGGCGACCCAGGGAAGCCTTAAACTTGCAAGCGGAACTGCCGCGCTTATAGGTCTGTTGTTACCGGTAACGGCCCCGTTAGCGGAATTTGCAAGCATTTCACTGACCGTGGTTGCCAAGATACATGCTTTCTGGGCAGATGCAGAGCAGCGAAAGACCACCGTGGACGAGTTCATCGACATGAATATGCTCTACGCAAGATTCATGGAGAACTTCGGGAAGTTGTCTCCCGAGGTGCAGGACAGGTATCTTCCCAAGGACAAAGAAGGCAAACGGGATGAGGATAAGATAAAGGACATGTTGCGGCATGAAGCCGTGGCTGCCATGCATTTTTCAAGTCTCGAGGATTACTTCATGAATATTTCGGAAAAGTACGCCACGATCCTGTACAGAGAGATATTCTTTGATGAAAACGGTGAGCAGATACTTGCATCCGATACCGAGAAGATCGAAGCCCGCAGAGGACTTATAGACCTGTTCCCGGGACTCAGATTCGGATTCCCCAATGAGAAGGGCGCATGGCCGGATCCCCCCATAGACAGGATGACAGAAAATCTAACAAGAAGCGTTGGAGGTTGAAATAAATGAGAGCAGAAAATGATGAAACAAGAAGCAGGGTCCTTGAGAACCTGTACAACGAGATGAAGATCACGGGGTTAGCAGCCAATCTTGTAAAAAAAGGCGAGTCGGGAAATGATTTTGATATCCTTATATGCCGTCATGACGAGCTTGGCGGAGATGAACCGGTGATCGGACAATACTTTTTTCCCGACTACGGTTCGGCAGAGAATGTAATGTTCTTTTCCACGATACTGACCATTAAAGAGGATGTGGATGCCAAGGAGGCAAAGCAGCTTGCTCCCACCATAGCTTCCATCAATGAACAGACCGCATGCGGCCATTTTGTTCACTATCCGGACATTGGGCTTGTATACAAACTTACCGTACCGATATCGGAGAATATGGATGAAGATGATCTTTATGAGGCCATTAATATCGTAGCCGCAAATGCCATATCGGTATGCGCATCCTTTAAGGGTTTGTTTGCCTGAATAATATGCGCGAATCTGTTTGGATTTTTAATTAATGATTTCGCTCTTAGTAATAGAATTATGTTTGCGTGACGTAAACAATATCAGACGCAAGGAGAATGAGTATGAAAGTATTAAACAATCTGAAAGTAAGGTTCAAGTTATTACTTATTGCCGTTCCGTTGATGATCGCAATTATTGTTTCTCTCATAAGTGCTTCGGCAAGTGTTCAGAAGACCGAAAAGTCCCTGACCAAAGTTTATTTTGACACTCTTTACACCGTCAATAATAAACTTCTGGCTGCAGACAGAGACTTCTATCAGAGCCACGTTGGTGCAACCGGTTACTATGATATGCACAATTTAAATACCGGTCTCAGCGAGGAAATGAAAAAGCAGTTATTGGACAGTTATCTGTCTGACTATAAGAAGAACAAACAGCAGGTATACGATAACTCTGCAGCTGCTTTCGCAATTGCTAAAGACGAAGAATCCCTTTATACGGGTACAGCAGTTGACGGTGTTACTTTCAAGTCTGCTTATGAGCAGCTCCAGAAGGATCTTGCAGCATGGGAAGCTTCCTTTGACGTTGAGAAGCAGACCGGTGACTGGTCAGGCTTCAATACCACGTTTGATACTGCCAGAGATAACATCGATATCATGCAGGAGATTACGGACGAGTGGGCAGCCGCTCAGAAGATAGCCGTTTCCAAGCAGATCACCAGTATCATAACCGCGATCATCATTGCTTTTGCTATTGTCATTGCCCTTCTTCTTGTGCTTACCATACTTGTAATTCGCGGAATCACCAAACCCCTTAAAGAAGTATCCGATCAGCTCAGTGAGATCGCTAACGGTAATCTCGGCGTTTCACTTCCAAATGATTACGACATAGGAAAAGACGAGCTCGGAGACATGCAGCGCAGTACCAAGAATCTAGCAAACAAGCTTATTGATATCATCGGCAAGTCCAAGAATGCTGCTGAAGAAGTTGACAAACAGAGTGAAGAACTTGCGGACAGCGCAGTTCAGTCCACCACAACTTCCAGTCAGGTTACGGAAGCAGTCGGCGAGATTTCAAGAGGTGCGATATCACAGGCTGAGAGTATTGAAAAGGCAGCAGGTGACACAGCAGAGATCGGTAACAATATCGAAGACATGACCGACAGCGTCAGCGAGATGGATCGTTGCGCAGGCGAAATGAAGGCTTCCTGTGACAAGGCTATGGGAGCACTTAATACACTTATCAGACAGAGTGAAAGTGTTACTACTTCCGTTAAGGAGATCGGTGATACCATCAACTCCACCAACAACTCCTCCAAGGAGATTTCACAGTTTACACAGGCGATCTCAGATATCGCTTCACAGACCAACCTTCTGTCACTTAATGCTTCCATCGAGGCAGCACGTGCGGGCGAAGCTGGTCGTGGTTTCGCGGTAGTTGCAGACGAGATCAGACAGCTTGCTGATCAGTCGGCAGATTCTGCAGACAAGATCAAAGCAGTAGTTGAGAAACTCTTAAGCGATGCACAGTCATCCATCAGCGTACTTGATAAACTGAATACCAGCTTCAGCGAGCAGGCAGAACAACTTGATGTTACCAAGTCCGACATGGAGAACATGTCCGCAAGCGTTGACAGAGTTAAAGCCACTTCCGATGACATCAACGACAGGATCAGATCCCTTGATCAGGCTAAGAACGGTCTTACCGAGGTTATCCAGGATCTTTCTGCTATATCGGAAGAAAACGCAGCATCCACTGAAGAGACCAATGCTTCCATGGAAGAACTTAACGCGACATTTACGATCATTTCAGATTCCGCAGAGAAGCTCCAGGGTCTTTCCAGAGATCTGGCAGAAACTATCAGTTATTTCCACGAATAAAGCATTTATGCAGAGGGCCGGGGGTTGAACGATAATTCGCTTCGCAATGCAAGAGTTCACAACACCGTTGTCGTAATCATTACAGCCGCATGTATCGGTGCTGTAATAGAAAGCGTCACTCAAGGGTGGGAGTTTTGGGTTCCACCCTTGATTGTGTGTTGCATTATCGCGACCTGGGTCCTCCACATTATTCAATGCGGAACGTGGGTATTTCGTGAAAACTACTACCTCATTTTCTGCATGATAGTGTCTTTCTATCATGGCGTTCACAGCAGTAGTTTCTTTGACGTTGCCATCGTTTCGATTCTTCTAATGGTCATTGTAACTCTGCTCAGGCGCCAGGATTTTATACATCTGGTGCTGGCAGAGTTTTTCATTCTGATTGTTCTTCAGATAGTAATGGCCTTAAAGCACGGAGAGTTTCAATGGGATTCTCTGTATATATCCCGTTTGGTTCTTCACATAACAGCGGAGATCGGAATATACAGGGTCTTAAATGATATTGTCAGAAACAACAGACGTGACGAGGAAGAACTGGAACTTCGAAACAGAGAAAAGGAAACCACCAGAGTTGAGATGGAAGATTTCCTTGTAAACATCTCCCACGAATTGCGTACTCCTGTTAACGTTATCAACGGTCTTTCAACCATAATCCTCAAAAAAGAAAATCGTGAAGACATCCTTTCCATTCAGGACGCAGGTTTAAGGCTCTCCCGCCAGATAGAAGATATCCAGGATTACAGTGAGATCCAGCGCGGCGATGTCAAGCTTGAGGAAGACAAGTATATGATCACGTCGCTGTTAAACGACCTGATCGCCGGCTTCCAGTCCTGGAAAAAGAATAAGAATATCGACCTTATCGTGGATCTTGATCCAAGCGTTCCTGCTTTGATGCGAGGCGATGCGGGCAAGATATCCAAGGTTACAAGGCACATTCTTGAAAATGCGGTCAAGTTTACAAGAAGAGGCGGAATATATCTCAAGGTTTCCGGTATCAGGCGTGATTACGGCATCAATCTTGCAATTGAGGTTACCGATACGGGTATCGGAATTAGCAGGAACGATATCGACAAGATTTCCAACGGAAGATTTCAGGCCAATACAAAAAGAAACAGGAGCACAGGCGGTATCGGACTGGGCTTCTCCATCGTGTACGGTTTTGTCCGTGCAATGAACGGTTTCGTTAATATCGACAGTAAAAAGGGTAAAGGAACCACTGTAAAAGTCACTATAGCTCAGGAGATCATTGATCCTTCACCCTGCTTAAGCGTTGAAAGCGATAAGTTCATAAACATCGCTTTCCATGTTATTACCGACAAATATAAGGTTGAGACCCTCAGGGAGTTTTACAGGAGCATGGCCACAAATCTGGCAACGGGTTTGAGGATAAATCTGTATTCGGCTCCCAGTCTGCATGAGCTTAAGAAACTCATGGACAGGGGTGACATTACCCATGTATTTATGGGTGCCGAGGAATATGAATGCGATCCCGCATATTTTGACAGCCTTGCTGCAGGGGATGTTACCGTTGCGGTTTCTGCACACGACGGATTCAGCGTATCCCGTGGAAGCCACGTTATCGTTATGCCCAAGCCACTGTTCGGTTGTCCCGTAGTCAAGATCCTAAGCGGTGATACCGAGGACCTTCTTCTTCCTCCCGCGGAAGAAAAACGTCCGGAGCTTGAAGGAGTTCGTGCCCTGGTTGTTGATGATGAGCCCATGAACCTGGTAGTTGCATCGGGACTTTTCAAGGAATACGGCATGATCATAGAAACTGCCGAGTGTGGCAGGGATGCTATAGAGAAATTCAGTAATAACGATTTTGATATCGTGTTCATGGATCACATGATGCCCGAAATGGACGGTGTCGAGGCCATGAAACGGTTACGTGAGATCGCGATAGAGCAAAATAAGATTGCAAGAGTAGTTGCTCTTACCGCCAATGCCATAAGCGGAGCAAGAGAAATGTTCATGCGCGAAGGCTTTGACGGATTTATGAGTAAGCCCATTAATATCAACGAGTTTGAGCGCACAATGAACAAGGTGCTTCCTGCAGGCATTTTAGATCAGGAAGGAGGCAGAGCATGAAGATTCGTAAAAAAATCTCGGATCTTATATTTGACACCTCCAGAGATCTTAAGGAGCGCGTGTTTGTTGTTCTTACCATGGTTGCGGTCCTTGTGGTTATTATCGCGTTGGTGGGAGACATCATATACGGTGAAAACATTATTGAGACTATTGTACTTGCCGTTACCATTGTTTTTACTCCCGCAATAACCATCATCGGGATTAGGATAAACAAGGTTGAACTGGCAACGAGGATAGTATCAACGGCGGTTATTCTGGTTATTATGCCCATCGTTTTCTTTTTCGGCGGTGGTGCTCGCGGTGCTGCCGTGCCCTGGCTCGTATTCAGTTATCTCTACATAGGACTGGTATTGTCCGGCTGGTGGAGAGTGCTGTCCTTAATGACTCTGACAGGGGTTGTGGTTACACTGTTTACCTTGGGTTACAGGCATCCGGAGTGGATATTCCAGCATTCCGAGGAACTGTTTTATATTGATGTGGCCACTGCGGTAATCGAGGTGGGCTTTGTCTGCTTTACCATGACATGGTTCCAGAGCAGACTGTTCCTGCAGGAGAATGCAAGAGCCAAAGAGGAAACCGGCAAAGTTGAAGAGTTAAACCGTTCCCAGAACAAATTTTTCAGCAGCATGAGCCACGAGATCCGTACGCCCATCAACTCGATCCTCGGCCTTAACGAAATAATCCTTCGTCAGGAAGATGCATCGGAAGAGATAATCAGAGATGCCAATAATATTCAGGGTGCGGGCAGAATGTTGCTGGCGCTCATTAATGATATTCTGGACTTTTCGAAGATCGAAGCGGGAAAGATGGACATTATTCCCGTAAACTACAGCATCAGTGAAATGATCTCCGAAATCGTCAACATGCTCTGGCTCAGAGCGGAACAGAAGGGTCTTGAACTCAAGATCGAGGTAGATCCCTCCATTCCTTCGGAGCTTTTCGGTGATGAAGTAAGGATCAAGCAGATACTGGTCAACCTCTTGAACAATGCCGTTAAATACACCAAAGAGGGATCGGTCACTCTGCATATTGAAAAAGAAATATCCAAGGACGATCAGGTTCTTTTGGCTTTCTCCGTTATAGATACCGGTATGGGTATCAAGCAGGATGTTATTCCCTTCCTTTTTGATGCTTTCAAGCGAGTTGACGAGGAAAAGAATACAAAGATCGAAGGAACGGGGCTTGGCCTTTCCATCGTTAAGCAGCTTGTTGACCTGATGGACGGTAAGATCACCGTTAACAGCGTATATACGCAAGGATCTACCTTTATGGTAACGCTCTGGCAGAAGGTCACCAGATTCGATGCGGTCGGCGAATTAAACGTAAACAGCTATGTAAGCTCACGTGAAGGAAAGTACAAGGCCGGATTTACCGCACCGGAAGCAAGGATCCTTATTGTTGACGATAACGAGATGAATCTCGAAGTGGAAAAGAAGCTTCTTGACGGAACCGAGATCACCATCGATACGGCTTACAGCGGCGAAGAAGCGCTGTCCATGACAAGCGGTAACAGATATGATCTTATCCTTATGGATCATCTCATGCCGGAGATGGACGGAATCGAATGTCTGCAGCATATCCGCAAGCAGACCGACGGACTTAATAACTATGCGCCTGTCATCGTGCTTACGGCCAATGCGGGATCAGAGAATATAGAGCTCTATAACGCAAGCGGATTTGATGGTTATCTTGTTAAACCCGTAAGCGGACATCTGCTTGAAGAGACTATTATAGCGCACCTTCCCGAGTCCAAAGTCAGTTTGGCGGAAGGTTCGGAAATGTTCAAGCTTAACATGGCTACTTCCGGCAACTACAGCCGCAAGATACCCGTTCTCATTACCACCAGCAGTACCTGTGATCTTCCTAACGATATCGTTCGCGAGCAGCAGATTGACACCATTCCGTACGTTATCAGGACAGGAGGAAAGGTATTCTATGACGGTGTGGAGGCAGGCACCGACGAACTTCTGCGCTATAAGGATGAAGGCCTTAGATTTGAGACCGATCCTCCTGAGATAGAAGAGTTTGAGAAATTCTTCGGTAAAGCTTTAAAGAAAGCACACAATATTATATACATAGCCGTTTCCTCAGGGCTTAATTCGGAATACGACAGGGCAAGGGCAGCAGCAAAGGCGTACGGTAACGTTCACGTATTTGATTCCGGCGTTAACTCCGCAGGTGTGGGACTTCTTGTTCTTTTGGCTCACAAGATGAGCATACAGGGCAAGACTCCCGAGAGGATAATCGATGAACTGAAGATCCTGCGTGATAAGATCAGATGCAGCTTCATCACTGACGGTTCCTATTTCAGCCAAAAGAGTGATTTCCTGGATTTGAGCATATATAACTATATGCAGATCCTTAATATCAGGCCAATCATCGATCTTAAGAACGGAAGATACAAAATGGGCCGCGTGGCAATAGGTGAGCAGAAGGAGTGTATCGACAGATATATCGATTACGCACTTCCCCGTCTTTCAAAGCCGGATACTGATGTGCTCATAGTCATTTATGTGGATTCCACCGAGGAAGAGTTAAACCGGATAGAAACAAGGATAAGGAAGCGTATCAACTTTAAGAAGATCATATTCCAGAAATCTTCCGGTGTTATGGCTATGAACTGCGGTTCGGGATCCATCGGACTTATCTGCCTATCCAAGGGTGATGTTGATTACAACTTAAGCTCCATGCTAATGACAAAAGAAGATTACGTGGAAGCTTCGGAAAACATTGAGCCGGTGGAAGACGAAGGACCTGCAGTAGTGCCGCTTGTTCCTCCTGCTAAGGAACTGAAGTGGTATGAAGGCATCGAGGGAATAGATCCAGAGGTAGCAATGAAGAACAGCGGCTCCGAGGATGCGTTCAAAACCGTGCTCAAGATATTCTACAGTTCCATTGATGTTAAGAGTGATGAAATAGATTCGTATTATAATAATAGTGACTGGAACAATTACACCATTAAGGTGCATGCTATGAAGAGCTCATCGCGCCTTGTGGGAGCTACAGATCTTGGCAATGACGCCGAAGCGCTTGAGATGGCCGGAAAAGGAAACGACATTGATTATATCAAGGCCAACAACGAGCGCGTCATGAAAGCGTTCAGGGCATACAAGGAAAGACTGGAGCCCATATTTGAAGAAAGAAAAGAACCGGAGCCCGAAATAGACGAAGCAACTCAGGCAGATTTAAACGGGCAGTTTGACAGGTATCTTATCGAAAGTGTTTATGAAGCGGTACATGACGGGGCCAGGGATAAAGACGATTCCGTAATAAGCGAAACTCTTGCGGAAATCTCGGAATATCCAATGCCTCCTGAGGATGCGGAAAAGATAGATAAACTTAGGGAACTGTTTTCTACCAAGGACTATGAGGGAATGATCAAACTCATCGAGGGATAAGTGTATGATAAGGGAACAGGCAAAAAGTAAACGGGTTGGACTCATCACATATCAGTTCAGTGTTGTGGTTAAATCCATAGAAAAGGGCTTAAAGGATCAGAAGTTTGAAGTGACCATGCTCGAAGACAAGATCGAGGAAATCAATTCCGTCATTGACGGCATTGATGCGTTTGTAATCTATTTCCCCGATTCGGTCTTTGATGATATGGACAGGGTTAAACGACTGTTTCTTATTTGCGATACCTTTAAGGACAAAAGGCGTATTCCCATACTGATAGGGGCCGAAACCAACAGAGACGCCTATGTTAAGACCGTGCCCGCTTTGAAGGATTATCCCTGGATCAACAGACCCGTGGATATGTATAAGCTTGCATATGAAGTAAACAAGGAAGAAAAACGCCTTGTGGCTTTACAGTCTCAGAAAAGGATTCTCATCATCGACGACGATCCTTTCTATGCACAGATGGTTTGTGAGTGGCTCAAGAGTGACTACCAGATGGAAATGGTGGCAGACGGCATGCAGGGAATAACATTCCTGACAAACAATCAGGTGGACCTTATTCTTCTTGATTATGAAATGCCTGTTGTTGACGGGCCAAAGATACTTGAGATGCTCAGAATGCACCCTAATACTTCATCCATCCCCGTTATATTCCTTACGGGAATAGGAACAAAGGAAAGTATTGCAAGAGTAATGGGATTAAAGCCCCAGGGATATATTTTAAAGTCCACTACCAGGGAAGATCTTTTAAAGAACCTGAATGCATTTTTTGAGAAGCAGTTCTACAAATAATTGTCGTGACTTAAGAGGAACACAATGAAGAGTCAGAATTCATTTTCCGGCAAAGTATACACCGTAATACATCTCATACTGGTGTTTGCGTTGGCTGCATACATAGTAATCGTATCGGGAATCTTGACTGCAGGCTACAATGAAGCGGTGCGTAATTTTTCCGACGAATGGATCACGGAAACCGGCGAGAGCCGGTGTATCGATGATGTCAGAATTCCGGGGATCGGCAGGAAAGTTGAATTAACAAAGAAGCTTCCCGGCAATATAACGGATGAAGACTGTATATGTATTGAAAGCAAGAACAGTATATATACCATCCTGATCGATGATCGGGAAATATTTACTTTTTCACCGGAAGAGAACTTTACCGGCCTTGGATATGGCGTTACTTTCAATGAGATAAGATTAAATGGAGCGGACGGAGGACACACGGTTCACCTGAAGATAGCTTCGATTAACCCGGAAAACAACCGTGGTCAGATCCTGTCTGTTTATCTGGCTCCGAGCCTTGACTACATTCACATGCAGGTCAGAAGCTGCTTTATTCCTGCAGCGTTGTCTTTGTTTGTAGTTCTTCTCGGTGTCACCATGGTGCTCATTTATATCAGAATTCCCGACAAGAACGATCTTCCTTTCAGTATTATTTCCCTTTCGATGATAGCAATGCTCATCGGTTCATGGCTGTTTGTTGATACCAATATCATGCAGCTCATAACGGGAAATATCTTCATGTGGCGAAGCCTGAACAGGTTTATCATTCTGTTCGCTTTGTACCCTTGCGTTCATTTTATCAATTCCCTTACCAAACTAAGAAGGCAGATATATCAGATAATCGCGTTCTTTGTCAACATTGCCATTGTTATCCTGGCGCTTATCTTAAGATTTGTATTTGATGTTGATACAACAATGTCGTTTTCGCCCATCATCGGGGTGGAAGTGCTTCTTCTTGCGATATTGTCCTTTGTTTCACTGATAGATAACAATATTTACTGCAAGAATAACGGACTGGTTCAGGGTATCAAAGGATTCTATATCGGAATTATGGTTCTTATTGTTTCGGTAGCCCTTGATATTCTTTTGTACCACATCGGTATCTTCCAGTGGGATTCCTACGGTTCCTTTACCCGCCTTGGCGTGGCATGTTTCATGATCGTCTGTCTGTTCCAGTTTCTTAAATGGTGGACAAGAGATAGGGCCGACGTGCAACGTGACAGGTTCATCAACAAGATATTACAGTATGCGGTATCCTATTCTCCCGAAGACAGTATCCGGCTGATCCTTGAGTTCATGGGTACCGAGTTGCGTACATCCCGTATAGGTATTTTTGAAAAGCAGGAGAATGGCAAATTCCACGGTACCTACGAGTGGTTCAGGGAAGATCTTGAATCTGCGGATATGGGACTTTTGTATCTTCCTCAGGAAGGTCTGGTTGATGAGATGTACAAGGCCTTTTATGCTAACCAGAAAAGGCTTATCATTTCAAATCCGGAGGAGTATAAGACCGCACTTCCTTCTTTGTACAGTCTGATGATCAGTAACGACATAGAAAGCCTTGTTTCGGGACCTTTAGAATCAAACGGAAAACTGGTGGGCTGGCTTGCATTTATCGGAACTCCCGATGAACTTCAGGAGGAGACCGCAGAGATAATCTCTATCATTTCCTATTTCCTTACGCAGCTCATTGTCCAAAGAGAGGAACAGAAGCGGCTAAGGTATTACAGCTACAACGATCCGCTTACCGGTGCCCTTAACAGACGTGCCTTTACCGAATATCTTGAAAACGGGCTTGATATGTCATCTGCTTTTGGCTACCTGATCTGTAATATCAACGGATTGGAAGCCGCTAACAATAAGATAGGCTATGAGGCCGGCGACCGGATGGTAAAGGATGTGGTTCGCTGTCTTACGGATGTATTCGGCGAGAGCCATGTATATCGTATGGGCGGTGGCGAGTTTGCAGCCTTCGGATTTGAGACTGACGAATCCTTCTTTAACGGGGATGTGGAACGTGTTCGCAAACTGGCAAAAGAAAAAGATCTTTCTTTGTCGATAGGTTCGGTATTCTGTGCCTTTGGTACCATGGCTATCCAGAGAGTTCTTTACAGAGCGAATGAAATAATGAAAGCAGATAAATAACAAGGGTAAAAAGGAGGAATTTACTATGGCAGAATTCAACAATAAGGCTATGTTCAAACTTTCATACGGATTGTTCGTATGTACGGCGGTAAGGGGTGACAAAATGAACGGCTGTATCATCAATACGGCCATTCAGGTTGCAAGTGAGCCTAACACCATTTCCATAGCCGTAAACAAAGCAAACTACACCCATGACATGATACACGACACCGGAAAATGCAATGTTTCCGCCATCAGTCAGGAAGCGAAGTTTGATCTTTTCAAGCATTTCGGTTTCCAGTCCGGAAGAGATGTAAACAAGTTCGGGGATGACTTTGCGAAGAGCAGCTACGCCATCGCAGAAAACGGAATTCCCTATATCACAGAGGGGACGAACGCTTTCTTTTCCCTTAAGGTTAAACAGGAAGTGGATCTTGGAAGTCACACCCTGTTTATCTGTGAGCCCGAGTTTATGACGGTACTTGCGGATGCGTCCTCCTGTACCTATGAATATTATCAGAACAATATCAAACCCAAGCCCGAGAAAGTGGGAACCACTCCTGAAGGAAAGACCGTATGGCGTTGCAGGATATGCGGCTACGAGTACGTGGGTGAGGAACTGCCCGATGACTTTATCTGCCCCATCTGCAAGCACGGCAAGGTTGATTTTGAAAAGATAACAAAGTAAGGCCGGCAGTTTCCGGAGATACATTATTGAAGAAGTTCATCAAAGAAAACCGACAATTTCTTATCTTTATCGCATCCATAATCATGCTTATGGGTTTTCTTGGTGCTGTCTTTTTCGTTCTTTATCAGAGCGTCCAGAGTAATGCCATAGAGGCAAGGCGTAACGAAGTGGAAAGGGTGGCAGAGAAGGTCGACGATTTGCTGGAAGAGAGTTCAAATACCCTCAAAATGTCCGCTTATCAGGTGGAAGTCATGATGGAAAGCGGAGCAAAGCAGGAAGAACTCCTTCGGTATCTGACCGAAACCTTTAACGCTTATTCAAGAGTCATTGATAGTGCTTATTCAGATCTTTACGGTGTTTTTGCAAGAAAATTTATGGATGGTTCGGGTTGGGTACCCTCTTCGGATTATGTGCCGGAATCAAGGCCCTGGTACCTTGCGGCTCGAAACGGTGGTGAAGAGATTGCTGTGGTCAGTTCATATTACGACATGGCTACAGGCGCCAACAGGATGTGCGTAAGCAAGTGCTTGGCTGACCAGCGAAGTGTCATAGCCATGGATATCGATCTTGACAGGATCCGTAAGATCGTCAAAGCATTTTCGGTTGATAATTCCACGGAAGGCATTATGGTACTGGACGAAGATTTCTTTGTGGTGGCTCATTCCGACAGGACTCAGATAGGCAATGAATATGCCAAAGAAGAAGGCACTCTCGGTCGCATGATCGCGGATCGCCTTGCTTCGGACAGTGACAGTAACTGGTTTAAGCTAAATTATAGCGGCACTTCATACCTTGTGAGCACAGCAGATATCAATTTCGGATGGAAAGCCGTTACCGTGGCAGAAGAAAGAGCCCTGATGAAGAGGACAAATATTCTTGCCCTAGAAATGGTTATGGCGCTGTTAGTGCTGATCGCGGCAGTATTTATCGTATACATGAATTTCAGAAAGAAACGTCACGAGAGTCTTCGACTTAACAGTCAGCTTCAGGCCGTGGCCGGAATATATGAAGGAATGTACCAGATCGATCTTAAGGAAGATACTTTCCAGGAGATCAAGGTTAACGATGAGACCAGGCAGATTCTCGGAGAACAGCGCGACAAGGCCCAGTATTGCATACGTACCGTAATGGACGAGCTTACAGAGGGTCATTTCAAGAAAGCCGTGTTTGAATTTATCGATTTTTCAACCATGGATGACAGACTTGCAGGCAAAAGAAGCATCATGCGTGAGTTTGTAAGCAGTAAAAATGAGCGCTGCAGCGTACGATTTGTTCCCGTAAGCAGGGATTCTGACGGAAAACTTACTATAGTAATAGTACTTGTGGAAAAATACACTTAAGGGATACATTGCCGGATGAAGATCAAACCCTACATTTTTGTGTTCATAATGGCAATTGCTTTCTCTGTCGCAGTCGCGTGCCATTACGCAACGGCGAGCGCTTCTGATGCACGAAATCGTGAGTTTTCCCTTATTCTGGCAGAACGTATCGACGAGGCCATCAGCGCCGAACTTACGGGACCTTTACAGGTGGCCCTTGCCATGTCTACGGACTACTATGTCCTGAATCTTTTGAACAATGAGCATCTGGCGGGCGAAAAGGATATTGAGAACAGTTTTCAGCGCTATTTAAACGGCATGAAGGATAAGGTTGGGTATTCCACCACCTTTGTTATTTCCGAAAGATCTCACAAAGAGTTTACGGATTCCGGTTTTCTAAGTATCATTGACCCCGATAAAAACAGAAACGACGTATGGTACAAATCCTTTGTGGAAAGTGAACGGACCTACGCTCTGAGCGTTGATACCGATCATACCAACAATATGCAGTGGACGATCTACATTGATGTGCGCATCACGGATTCAACGGGCAAACTGCTTGGAGTCTGCGGTGTAGGAGTCGTCATGTCGGATCTTCAGAGGATCCTTGACAGATATGAGCAGGTATACGGGGTAAAAGCAAGCATAGTTGACGAAAACGGTCTTGTACAGGCGGATGTAAATACCGTTAATATCGAGACCGCCTACAACGTAAGTGCGGCAAGATCCGATTCAGGTGAATTTGTTTACAACAAAAAGGGCGAGAACGGATACACCGTAACCAAGTATATAGAAGAACTTAACTGGTATCTGGTTGTAAGCAACGACGGGCAGGGATTTGTTAACGTATCTTTCAATCCAACCTTTTTACTTGCGGCAATAATCCTGTTTCTTTTGCTTACCGTTCTTTATCAGTTCTTTTTCAAGGGCGGAGCTTCAAAGACTGATGCGAAGAACGAAAAGCAGGTGGATATGCTTACGGGTCTGTGGAACCGAAACTATTTCAAGGCGGTTTTCGGTGAGCACGGAAGACTCAACACCACCAGATACAAGTCCATAGCGGTATATGACATAGATTCTTTTAAAGAAGCAAACGATCACATAGACGGAGACGATGTTCTTTTGTTTATCACCGAATGTGCCAAAAAGCATTTTGGCGTAAAGGGCGAGATCTTCCGCTGGGGCGGTGACGAGTTCGTGGTACTGATGGAATGGTCGACGGACTTTGCGTACGAGATCTGCAGGGAACTCTGTCATGAGATCGAAGAGGACGGAAGAGTAACGATCTCCGTCGGTATTGCCGGCATCAGACTGAGCGATACCATCAAGATCAACTACTACAGGGCTGCACAGGGCTGCTACCTCGTTAAAGAAATGGGTGGCAACGGAGTCAAGTTATGCGATCTATAAGGACCCAGCTTCTGGCACTTGTGTACGGAAGCGTAATTGCAGTATTCGGAATACTGGCCGGGATGGTTATGATAAACTATCGCGGTCTGGTAGAGTCGACTGCAAAAGAAGAAATGATCCTTATTACCGATAAGTACTCCGAGGAGCTAAACGACATGTTTTCCACGGTGGAAAGGGCATGCGCAGGAATGACGGATTACCTGTCGTTAAAGCCTGACTTCGAAAGACTGGTAAGTGATAATGAATATGCGGATGCTTTCTATGTGGATCTTGCCATAAGAGGTTCAAAGAGCGCGGATATTGTGGGAAACGTTTACTCTGTTTATTTCAGACCCGACCCCACGGTTTACGGATCGGAATCGGGAATGCTCATGGTCAATAACGGATACGGTGAGTACATGCGAAGTGAGAATACCGATATCCTTGACTATCTTGAAAATGACAGAGAATATGTTGCCTGGTATTATGAGCCGGTGGCGGCAGGACATGCTGTATGGCTTGAGCCCTATCTTAACAGGAATCTTAACGTCTATATGATCTCTTATGTAGTCCCTGTTTATTCAAACGGCAAGCTCTTTGGAGTTTTCGGAATGGATATAGCCATGTCGTCCATTCTTAAGGTAATAGACTCCGTTGACTATGGGGAAGGTTTTGCTTACCTGGTGGGAAAAGAAGGGGACATTCTTTATCATAAGGATTATCCCGATGGTGTGAAGGAGATCATGCTTGACGATGATCTTGGAGCAGCGGTGGATTTCCTTATATACAAGCGCACGGGAGATTATTCGGTGGGTCGCTACAAATATAAGGGAAAAGCCTGCAGACTGATGGGTGCCGATCTTCACAACGGCATGAAGCT